>CAMDPA010000252.1 GCA_945903565.1 Devosia equisanguinis
GCCTCGACGGCATGACGCCCGATCGGGCATACTTCGGACCACACTGCATCCTGCCGATCCGCTCGGCAGTCTAACCCCGGCAGAGCCTCCACTTATCGCAGCGGAAAATCTGTCCGAACAAGCGGGGCCACCTCACTCTGGTCTATGCCGCCTCAGCCAGCTTCACGCTGTTGCTGCTAGGTTTTCTTGTGTTCGCGGCGTCGGTCGCCCGGCCCGTTCATACGGTTCCCTCGACCGCAGACGGCATCGTCGTTCTCACCGGGGCAGAGCGGCGCATCGAGGCCGGTCTCAAACTTCTGCGCGACGGCGTCGGCAACCGGCTGCTGATCTCCGGCATCAATGCGCGGACCACGCCCGGCGACGTCCTGCGCAGCGTGCGGGTGAATCCAGAGGCGGCGCGCTGCTGCGTCGACTTCGGTTACGAGGCCCAGGATACGATCGGAAATGCCAACGAAACCAAGGCCTGGGCTGACCGGCACCGCTTTACGCGGCTCGTCGTCGTCACCTCCAGCTATCACATGCCGCGTAGCCTGAACGAGCTGGCGCTTGCTCTGCCGGGCGTCGATTTGATCGCATATCCCGTGATGCCGCGGGCCCTGGGGGAAGGTGCGTGGTGGCTTCGCCCTTCGACCGCGCGCGTGCTTGTTTCGGAGTATCTGAAGCTGTTACCTTCCTACGTCCGGTATGCGGCTCACCAGTTGTTCAAGCCGACCGACTCCGCGACCGCGCTCACACCCCGCCCGCCGCGCTCGGCTGCACTTCAGTAAGGATGCAAGCGTAGCTCATGACCTTGGTGCGCTCGCTGCTGTTTGCAGTCGTCTTCTATCTGACAACAACGTTGTTCCTGATCCTCGGCAGTCCTTTGCTGCTTGGACCGCGCCGCTGGGCGATGGCCGGTTTGAAGCTGCACGGCCTAATCAGCGTCTGGCTGTTGCGAGTCATCGCGGGCGCGCGGATGGAGGTGCGCGGCCGGGACAAGCTGCCGGCGGGCGCATGTCTCGTCGCTGCCAAGCATCAGTCGGCTTGGGATACGTTCGCGCTTATCCCCCTGTTCCGCGATCCCGCTATCGTGCTGAAGGCCGAGCTGGCGCAGATCCCGCTATATGGCTGGTTTTGCCGCAAGTTCGAGCACATCATCGTCAGCCGCGAGCGCGCCGCGGTTGCCTTGAAGGCCATGTTGGCCGACAGCCGTGCACGTGCAGCAGAGGGGCGCGAAATCGTGATCTTCCCGGAAGGTACGCGCTCCCCCCCCGGTGCGCCGCCCGACTACAAACCGGGGATTGTCGCGATGTATGAGGGGCTTGGCCTGCCGTGCGTGCCGGTGGCCGTCAACTCGGGACTGTTCTGGCCGCGGCGCAGCTTGATGCGCTATCCCGGTACGATCGTGGTGGAGTTCCTGGAGCCGCTGCCGCCCGGCCTCGACCGGCGCCAGTTCCGGGTCGAGCTCGAGCGCCGCATCGAAACGGCCAGCAACCGGCTGATCGCGGAGGCCGCCGCCGCGCCCAATCCGCCGCCGATACCCGAGAGTGCGCGGAAAATCACTGAAAACAAAATAGAAACATAAAAAGAACGAAAGAGTTGACGCGCGATTGCCGACGGGTTATCTGGTAGGTGTATCATCGTTTTGACTGTGTCGCGTCCCGAGCCCAAAATGCTGCCTCACCCCTTCGACATCGCCCCGATCTCGCGGCAGATCTGGGATCAGAAGTACCGGCTGAAGGCGCCGGACGGCACCCCGCTCGATTCAGATATCGACGCGACTTGGTGGCGGGTGGCGCGCGCGGTCGCGGCCCACGAGAAGGGCGGCAAGCGCAAGCAGGCCGAGTGGGCCGGGCGCTTCCACGAGATGCTGTCGGATTTCACGTTCCTGCCGGCCGGGCGCATCATCGCCGGCGCTGGAACAGGGCGGCGCGTGACGCTGTTCAACTGCTTCGTGATGGGCCGGATCGAAGACGACCTCGGCTCGATCTTCGAGAATGTGCGCGAAGCCGCGCTGACGATGCAGCAGGGCGGTGGCATCGGCCACGATTTCTCGACACTGCGGCCGCAGGGCGCGCCCGTGCGCTCGACCGGCTCGGACGCGTCGGGACCGGTCAGCTTCATGGACGTGTGGGACGCGATGTGCCGCACCATCATGTCGTCGGGCGCGCGGCGCGGCGCGATGATGGGCACGATGCGCTGCGATCATCCCGACATCGAGCGCTTCATCGACGTCAAGGCGAGCGACGAGCGGCTGCGAAACTTCAATCTGTCGGTGCTGGTGACTGACGCATTCATCGAGGCCGTTCGCAAGGATGCGCCATGGGAACTCGTGTTCGGCGGCCGCGTGTGGCGAACGCTGCCCGCGCGCGCGCTGTGGGACCGAATGATGCGCGCAACCTACGACTATGCCGAACCGGGCGCGATCTTCATAGACCGCATCAACGCACGAAATAACTTGGCGTATTGCGAGGAGATCCACGCGACCAATCCGTGCGTGACTGCGGACACCTGGGTGCAAACGAGCGAGGGACCGCGCCAAGTCAATGAGCTGGTGGGAAGGCAAGTTCTTGTTCGTGTCGATGGCCTAGATCATCCCACCAGCCGGGAGGGTTTTTTTCCTACTGGCCACAAGCCAGTTGTGCGCCTGAAAACATTGGAGGGTTATAGTCTACGACTGACAGCCGATCATCGCCTGCGTTGCGTGGTGCGGCGGTCGCGTTGGCATGTCGAGTGTGAGTGGCGGGCGGCAAGCGAGCTGCGCCAAGGTGACCTCGTGATCTTGAATGATCACGCTAATGCCGATAGTTGGACCGGCGAGGGTACTTCGGAAGAGGGATATCTTTTAGGGCTCCTGGTTGGGGATGGGACACTAAAGGCTGATAAGGCAATTCTCTCGGTCTGGTGGCCGGCAGCTGCCGCCAACGGGGAAAGTCCAGGCCCAGATCAGGGCGTCCGCTCCGTGATGGATGCGGCATCAATGGCTGCGGCGACACTGCCACATCGCTCTGACTTTACTGGGTGGGTGCGGGTACGCGGGCGCAATGAGTTCCGTTTGGCGCTTGGAGCGGTGCGACAACTGGCAATCAAGCTCGGAATGACTCCAAGCGACAAGGCGCTCACTCCGGCAGTCGAGCGAACGTCCAGTGATTTTTATAGGGGTTTCTTGCGGGGATTCTTCGATGCGGATGGCTCTGTTCAAGGAACACAAACTAAGGGTGTCAGCGTAAGATTGGCGCAATCCGATCTTCAGCGACTTCATGTCGTGCAACGCATGCTGTTGCGGCTCGGAATTGCTTCGAGTGTCTATCGTAATAGGCGCATCCCTAGATCTAAAGTGCTGCCCGATGGGCGAGGAGGCCACGATCAATATCCAACCGCGGCGCAACACGAACTCGTCATCTCTGGTCAAAGCTTGGTACGCTATCAGAGCCAGGTAGGATTCGCCGACGCCAACAAGAGCGATCGTTTGCATCGTGCTCTCGCCAACTACAAACGAGCACTGAACCGCGAGCGTTTCACCGCAAAGGTCGAGAGCGTTACTTTAGACAGTGAGGAAACCGTCTTCGATGTTCAGGTGCCTGGCATAAACGCCTTCGATGCGAATGGTTTCCATGCTCACAATTGCGGCGAACAGCCATTGCCGCCGCATGGCGCGTGCCTGCTGGGCTCGATCAATCTCGCGCGGCTGGTCGAGCGGCCGTTTGCTGCCGATTCGCGGATCGACATCGCGCGGCTGGAGGCGTTGACGCGGCTGGCCGTGCGCTTCCTCGACAACTGCATCGACGTATCGAGCTATCCGCTGCCCGCCCAGAAGCAGGAGGCGCGCAACAAGCGCCGCGTCGGGCTTGGCGTGACCGGCCTTGCCGACGCGCTGATCCTCGTTGGCCAGCACTACGGTTCGGCGGAAGCGAGCCGTAGCGCCGAGACCTGGATGGCCGCGATCGAGCGGGCGGCCTATCTCGCCAGCGCCGATCTGGCTGCGGAAAAGGGGGCGTTCCCGCTCTACGATCGCGACAAGATCCTGGCGCGGCCGAACCTCCTGGCGCTGCCGCAGAACGTGCGCGCCCAGATCGAGAAGAAGGGCCTGCGCAATGGCTGTCTGACTTCAATTGCGCCGACGGGCACGATTTCGTTGCTGGCTGGTAACGTGTCGAGCGGCGTCGAGCCGATATTCGATTTCGAGTACACGCGCCGCGTCCGCCAACCCGATGGCGGCTTTCGCGAGGAGCAGGTGGCGGATTTTGCGTATGCCTTGCATCGCGCCACCGCCGGCACCGGTGTCGCGGCGGACGCGGCTCTGCCGCCGGCGTTCGTCACCGCCGACGAACTGACGCCACGCGCGCACCTGCAGATGCAGGCTGCCCTCCAGCGCCATGTCGACAGCTCGATCTCCAAGACGATCAACTGCCCGGCGGATCTGGCCTTCGAGGACTTCAAGACCGTCTATCTCGAGGCCTACGATCTCGGTCTCAAGGGCTGCACGACGTTCCGGCCGAATGCCGTGACGGGGTCCATTCTGGCGCATGCGCCGGCCCAGCCATCAGCGGCGGCATCGATTGCCGATGCCGCCCCGCGGCACGCTTCGCCCGTGCAGCCCCAGGTCCCGGCTCCAACGATGTTCGCCGGCGCTTCGCCCAGCGTCGTCTACATGTCCAAGCCGCTGGAGCGCGATCCGGCGCTCGCTGGCTATACGTACAAGCTCAAGTGGCCGGGCAGCGATCACGCCATCTACGTCACCATCAACGACATCGAGCGCGATGGCCGGCGCCGCCCGTTCGAGATCTTCATCAACACCAAGAACCTCGAGCACTACGCCTGGACAGTTGCGCTGACGCGCATGATCAGCGCCGTATTCCGGCGCGGCGGCGATGTCTCGTTCGTGGTCGAGGAGCTGAAGGCGGTGTTCGATCCGCAGGGCGGACACTGGATCGAGGGCCGCTATGTGCCTAGTCTGCTCGCGGCGATCGGCGAGGTCATCGAGCGCCACATGCGCCGTACCGGTTTTCTACAGCATGAGGTTGGCGCCGCGGCGAGCGATCCTGCCCTCGATGTGCCTCTAGGCGATGAGGATGCGGCGGTCGCGATGCCTGACGCCCTTGGCGCCAAGTCAGCGGCCAACAGCCGCCGCCAGCCGGCCTGCCCGCGCTGCGCGCGACCGGAGATGGTGCGCGAGGCGGGATGCTGTACGTGCCGTTCGTGCGGGTATTCGCGCTGTGGGTGAGAACCGGCGTGTTCGAGGCGGCAAGGAAGATCGAGGGCTCTGCGCTCGAGCTTCCGCCTAAGGGCGGGGCCCTTGGTGAACCCTGCATTTTGGGGGAGGTAAGCAGCAGGTCTTCAGGGCCTGGGCGGATCGGGCGTTGGCCGCCGCGCGGCGATGGTCACGCCAGCAACGATGAGCAGTAGCCCAACAGCATGAAATGGCCGCGGCTCCTCGCCGAGCAGCAGCACGGAAAGGATCGCGCCGAACAGCGGCACCAGATGCAGGAAGGCGCCGGCGCGTTGCACGCCCAGCATCGACACCCCCGCGTTCCACGCCAGATATGCACAAACGCTTGTGAATAGTCCCGTATAGACGATCGCCAGCACGGTCGGCCACGTCAGCCGCAGCACGTCTCCCGTGAGCGTCTCGAACAGGGCGACCGGCGCGCTGCCCACGCTTGCGATCGCACTCATCAAGGTCATGAAGGTGAGCGAATGCAATTGCGGACGCAGCCGCAAGCAAGCGCTGTAGACGGCGAAGATCCCCATGTTGAACAGCACGATGAGGTCGCCGACGTTGAAACCCAGCCGGCCCAGCGCTGTCACATCGCCCTTGGTGAGGATCACCAGAACTCCAGCGAGCGACACCGCCACGCCGCCAAGCTGGGTGCGCCGCACGTGGTCGCGGAAAATGAGCATGCCGGCCAGAATGATGAAGGCGGGCCCGACCGAGTTCATGACGCCGACGTTGACCGCCGTCGTATAGCGCAGGCCATAGTATTGCAGCACGCTGAAGCCAGTCCCGCCGAGCAGGCCGAGAAACAGAACGATACTCGGCTTCCGCTTGATCTCTTCCCAATCGGCCACGATGTGCCGCCACGCGAACGGCAGCAACACCAGCGTGGCCAGCAGCCACCGCGTCATCGACAGCCCGGCGGGGGGAACCGGAGGCGTCTCGACCGCGATCCAGCGCCCGGTGACGTGGTTGCCCGCCCAGCACAACGCCGTCAGCGTAAGCAGGAGATAGGCTGTAACATCGGGCCCAAGTCCTCGCGCTGGCTTCATGACGAGCATCGCGCACGAAAAAGGCCCGGTCTCACTGCTGGACCGGGCCCAAATCTAGTGTCGGATCTGGCTGTTTGTGCGTCGTGGTTCATTTAGGCCGTCAGTTCGCGGCAGGCGCCGCAGGTGCCGGTGCTGCGGGCGCTGCCGCGGCAGGTGCCGCTGCGGCCGGCGCGGAGGCCTTCGCTGCAGCAGGCGCTGCAGGGGCTGACTGCTTGGGTGCGGCGGCAGGTGCGGCCTTCACCGAGCCGGTCGCGATCGGCGTTACGCCTTGCTTTGCAGCGGCCGCATCAGCGCCGGCCTTCGGCGCTGCGGCCTTGGCCTTGTTGACGAGCGGTGCATTTGCGTCCGCCTCGACCTGATGGCCGGCTGGCATCGGACCGTTCCAGCACACTGTCGCCGCAGCCTTGCAGGTGTATTCGTCGAACACGATCACATCGAGGAACAGCTCGCACGTCACTTCCTTGGGGCCAACGCTGGAGACCTTGATCTTGCGATCCGCCACCCACTTGGCGATGTACTTGTCGAGCAGGTTCTTAGCGTCGCGGATCGGGCCTTCCTTGCCGTAATCATTGACCGAGAAAGCAAGCCGCGTGCAGGCGGCCTGGGCTACATCGACAGTGGCCGACGACACTGCAATTGCACTCGCGGCTGCGACCAGTGCGCGAAACTTATACATGTTGGTTCCCTAAGCTAGCTTTGCTGCATGAGAGTTGGCCAAAAGCCGGCGGGTTTCCCCCCGAAACTCGTCCGCGAAATTAACCGCGACGAGGATGCCAGCATCTGAGCCGATCACGTGCGCCCCGCAGCAACATTAGCCGGAGCAGTATGGCCTGCCTAGGGCAATGGCGCCTGACATTGTGGTCTAGCTGCCACTTCTGAATATCATTCGGCGGGAAATCGTTCTGCGCGGCCCGCTAACGCAAAGAGCGACTTTGGGATTACCCACAAGCAAACACGCCCAAGACCAGGGGACATCAAGAAATGTCCTGCTGCTCCAAGATAAAGTGATCGATCAATCGTCGATGCAGCTCAGTTATGATAGGGTGAGTAGCCGCCGCGCGCCGACACGCCGGAGTCGAAGAAGAAGCCGTGGTCGAACGGGCCGAACCGCGTCTGCCGGTCCTGCATCGGATCACGGAAGACGTTCGAGCCGCCATACGTGGAACGCGAGTTTCCGTAGGTGTTGACGGTGTCGGACGCGTAGTATGAGTACCCGCCAACACGCCGCTGGGCAAAGCCGCGTACCTGCGGGCCGCGCACGATGCGCTGCCGGCCGCCGGAGCGATAGTAGTTGGAAGCGGGATGCTGCAGCCCCACGCCTTGCGCCTGCGTCTCGCCGCTGGAGCTTGCAAGTCCGAGGACCGCCGCCGCCACCACAAATCCCAAGGAACGAATCATAGCCTGCACCCTCAACCACGGATGTTATTTCCATCCAAGACTTAACAGAGTTCACAGCCCACGGCGAAGGAATCGTTGCAGCCCCCTGGCCTGAGCGAGAATTGCAGAGTCACTGTCGCTTTGCGATCACGCGGCAGCTACCCAACAAACCGCAACGGCGCATCAGGGGAATCGCTCGAAGATGATCAGCCCACGCCATAGAGGATGTCCTTGAGATAGCCGGTATTCCAGCCGGCTCGTTTGCGGCGGAGCTTGAGGCTCGACTTGGTTCTCGTGGTGGCCATCAGGTTCATCGCGATGTGGTTGCAA
>CAMDPA010000253.1 GCA_945903565.1 Devosia equisanguinis
CCGGCCTGGAAACCGACGACGTGATCGTCCGCTTCGACGGTCAGGAAGTCACCAGCATGCGCAGCTTGCCCCGCATCGTCGCGCAAACGCCGGTCGGCAAGTCCGTCAACGTCGAGCTGCTGCGCAAGGGCCAGCGCCGCACGGTCAAGGTGGTCGTCGGCCGGCTCGCTGATGACGCCGCAATCGAACCCGGCCCGCCCGGCAACGACAAGTCCGAGGAGCGAGTGCTGCTCGGCATGCGGCTGGCACCGCTCGACGAGGCGCAGCGCAAGAAATTCGCGCTGAAGGATACCGTGAAGGGCGTCGTCGTCACCGATGTGACCGCGGGCAGCCAGGCAGCCCAACGCGATCTCAAGGCCGGCGACGTGATCGTCGAGGCGCAGGACGAGGCTGTGACGACCGTACAGCAGATCGTCGAACGCCTCGACAAGGTACGCAAGAGCGGTCGCCGCCAGATCCTCTTGCGGGTCGAGAACGCCAAGGGCGAAGTCCGTTCCGTCGCGCTGCCGCTGCAGTAGACGAGCGACCCCTGCCCCTACTTTGTCTCTTCCGCCGCGCGATTATACACGTCGTCGGTGCGCACGATGTCGTCCTCGCCGAGGTAGCTGCCAAGCTGCACCTCGATCAGCTCGAGCGGCACCTTGCCCGGGTTCTCCAGGCGGTGCCATTGCGTGGCGAAGATGTAGACGCTCTCGTTCTCACGCACGAGCTTCTCGGTGTCGCCGACAACGACCTTCGCCGTACCCTGCACCACCACCCAGTGCTCCGAGCGGTGATGGTGCATTTGCATCGACAGCTTGGCGCCGGGCTTCACGTGCAGCAGCTTGACCTGGAAGCGGCCGCTGATCGAAAGCGTCTCGAAGTAGCCCCACGGCCGGTAGTTGCGCAGGTGCTGCTCCTGCTCCTTGCGGTTCGAAAGCTTGAGCTTGCTGACGATCTTCGACACGTCCTGGGAGCGCGATTTGTCCGCGACCAGCAGCGCGTCGGGCGTATCGACGATGATCAGATTGTCGACGCCGATCGTTGCCACGAGACCGCGTTCACTGTGGACGTAGCTATCGCGCGTATCGACCAGGATCGCGTCGCCATTGATGAAGTTGCCGTCCCCGTCACGCGGGGCGACGTCCCACAGCGACGACCACGAGCCGATATCGTTCCAGCCGACATCGATCGGCAGCATGGCCGATACCGCAGTCTTCTCCATCACCGCGTAATCGATCGAGATCGAGGGCGAAGTTGCGAAGGCTTCCCGGTCGAGCCGCAGAAAGCCGAGGTCCTCGACGGCCTTCGACAATCCGCCGCGCGCCGCCTCGAGCACCTTCGGCTCCAGCCGTGCCAGCTCGTCGAGGAACGTCCTCACATGCAGCACGAAGATGCCGCTGTTCCAGAAATAGCCGCCGTCGGCGAGGTACGTCTCGGCCGTCTTGCGGTCGGGCTTTTCGACGAAGGCCTGCACCTTGTAGGCACCGCCGCCGAAGCCCTCCAGCGCAGTCCCCTGGCGGATGTAGCCGAACCCGGTCTGCGGCTCGTCCGGCTTGATGCCGAACAGCACAAGCTTGCCCGTTTCCGCGACGATCGCGGCACGGCGCACGGCTTCCACGAACTTGTTGTCGTCTTTGATCACATGGTCGGATGGCATCACGACCATGACCGCGTTGGGGTTCTCCCGTGCGATCGAGAGGGCTGCCACCGCGAGTGCGGCCGCGGTGTTGCGGGCCACTGGTTCCAGCACGATCGCGCTTGGCTCGATGCCGGAGCTTTCGATCTCCTCCTTGACCAGGAAGCGGTGATCGTTGTTGCACATCAAAAGCGGCTTCTCGAAACCTCCTTCTCGGCTCAGCCGTTTCAGCGTTGCGCCAAGAAAGCTTTTGCCCTGGCCGTTGAAGAAGCGGATGAACTGCTTGGGATACATGGCGCGCGACAGCGGCCACAGCCGCGTACCGGACCCACCGGACAAAATCACGGGATAGATGGCGGTCATGCTGGCCTCGATGGAGGCGCGGGCATGTGGGATGCCGCGCGGTTGAGGTGGTGGTGGCCACGAGTCAGCCCGCCCCATTGCGATGCGCACGCAATACGGCCAGGCAGAACAGGTGGATTAGTACCGGCGATCAGAAATAGCTGGTACGTCTGATCGCAGATTCCCGTGGCGATCCGGCAGTAGAAGGCCGAAGAGCGTAGCCGTAGCTACGGTCGAGGCCTTCGACGAACCGGGCACCCGGGAGCTGCGACCCAGCGGGCGATCGAGGATGGTCGCCGGGGGCGTCGCACCACTCGTCCGATGCGTCAGCATCGGCCTTCGCGTCGCTCCTGCCCGGCGAGCATCCTCGATCGTCATACGTGCCAGCTATTTCTGATCGCGGGTACTAGGCCCGAGCAGGGTTCGCGACCAGCGCGCCCGCGATCTCCAGGATCAGCTTGCGCACTATCGCGTTGCCGAAGTCCTCGAACGTCTCGGCCGCGATCACGAAAGCGCCGGGGCCTCCGATCACGTTGTGCCGGAAGTATTCCTCCAGGTCCGGCTCGACCTCCAGGATCGGTAAACCATTGATATTGGTCCCGCGCGAGATCGCCTCGTCACGTGCGGCTTCAGCAGGCCGTCCACGATTGTTGGCACCATCGCCCGACACGTCGATTACGCGGCGTCCCCCTTCGAACGGGCTTTGGCCGAACAGCGCCAGCCCATAGTCGATCGCGCCGCTCACGGACGTGCCGCCCCCGAACAGACGGCGCGGGCCACTTGCGACCTCCGCCGCGAACGCGCGGATCGACGTCTCGTCCTCGATCACCCGCCATGGTGTCACGGGAGCCTGCAGTGCCGGGCCGGTCCATTGATACATCGACACGGCAATCGCGGCCTGCGGTCCCGAGCGAATGGCCTGCAGCACCCGCGGGTTGGCGAACGCGTCGACATAGCCCCGCCGCTGCAACTCGAAGCGGAGCTGGCTGACGCTGCCGGAAGCATCGACGGCGAGTGCCAGATGCAGGTCGACCTCGCGTTTGCCCGGTTGAGCCCGCGCCTGTGCGGCGGCTCGGCTCGCCGGCAGCGCACCGGCCATCGTGCCCGCCGCGATCCAGCCAAGTGCCCCGCGCCTTGTCGTGCCTTTGCGAGCCATCGTCTTGCTCCCCGCGCGATGGACGTGACAAGCTCCCGCGCGCAAGCATGTTAGGCCGGGTGGTGCTTTGCTGGCCAGCGCTTGATTGGCCAGCGCTTGATTGGCCAGCGCTTGATTGGGCGGATCCGTACGACGCAAAAAGGGCAGAGGCTTTCGCCCCTGCCCTTCGATCTTGCAAACGAAATCGCTCGACTAATTCGCCTTGCTTGCCTGCCACTTGGTCTCGGTGGCGCCGGTCTTCGATACGCCCTCGATCGAGCCGCCGTTGACCTTGCCGGTGTAGTCCGTGCCGCCGGCGGTGAACGCGATGGTATCCCCGGTCATGCGGCCCTTGGTGATCGGCGCGATCACGTTGCCGGTCTTCACGTTGCCCGAGATCATCTGATACGTCTGCTTCAGCGTGACCTCGCTGTTGCCGAGCTTCCAGCTGCCCTCGACCTTGGCCGGTACCAACCAGTAATAGCCGCGGCAGTAGGACGAGCAGCCCTCCTTGACCTCGAACTTCTCGTCGGCTTCCCAGTCTCCCATGTCGAACGTGTTGGAGACGACGCGGGTGCCGGGCTTCATGTCGAGGATCTTCGGACGCAGGCGCAGGTTGATGTCCGACAGCAGGAACATCGTAATCACGGTCGCCTTTGAGAAGTCGCTCTCGAACAAGTCGGCCTTCGCGAATGTCGCCTTTGCGCTGACGCCTTCCTTGTCGGCGTTGCGCTTGGACAACTCGACCATATCGGGATTGTATTCGATGCCGTGGGCCGTCGCGCCGCGCTTGGCGGCGGTGATCACGGTGCGGCCATCGCCGGAACCGAGGTCGTAGACGGTGTCGGCAGCCGTCACCTTGGTGATGTCGAGCATCCGGTTGACCATGCCGAGCTGAGTTGGAACCCAGATCACGTCTTTGCCGGACTGGCCGACCTGCGGCTCGAAGTCCTTGGCAGGCTGCGCTTGCGCCAGGGCTTGCCCCGACATCACCACGACGGCCAGTGCAGGCGCTGCGAGCCAGCGCGTGAGGGACCGATTGAACGTCATGCATTCCTCCACTCGAACCAGTCATGCCGGTGCCGGCACGACAACTGAAACCGTCGTTACCCGATTGCGGCTCACGCCATCGGCCCTCGGGGTTTTAAGCGCATTTCCCTAGTCGCGCCACTGCGCCCTCGGCCCAATTGACAGCGGGCGCTCATGCCGCAGCACCCCGGTCAAGCCGGAGCCGGCTTGGGTGTGCGGCGCGCGAACGCGTACAATGCCAGGTAGAGCACCACGGACGCAGCCGCCGATGCCAGCTGTATGTTCGACACCGGCCACATGATGCCGAACGTCAGTGCCGCAAAGGCCAGGCGAACGATCACCGGCAGCCGCATCTTGATGATGTAGCCATGCGCCGCGACGCCGGCCATGAATACCAACATGACACCGAGCGCGGTATCGATCGCGACCTTGTCCCACGCCCCCTGCAGCAACATGCCGTTATTGTAGATGAACATAAACGGCAGCAGGAAGCCGCCGATAGCGTACTTGCAAGCCAAGTTCCCGATCGTGAACGGGTTGGCGCCTGCAATCGCCCCTGCCGCAAACGCTGCCGGCGCGACCGGCGGCGAGATCGCCGACAGGCAGGCGAAGAACAGCATGAACATGTGCACTTCCATCACGGGAAGGCCGAACTTCGTGACCAACACCGGCGCCAGTAGCGCCACGCCCATCAGATAGACGCCGGTCGTCGGCATGCCCGTGCCGAGCAGGATCAGCACGAATCCCGCGATCAGCAGCGAAGGCCACACGAGCCCGCCGGAAAGCTGGAACAGCAGCAATGTGAACTTGCCCGACAGCCCGGTCAGCTCGATGCAGCCCATGATCAGGCCGGCGGCCGCCACCGAGGCGGCCAGCGGCACCATCGACTTGCAGGTCTCCACGCAGCCGTCGAGAAAGCGCTTTGGCCCGATGCCAGCGCCCGGCTTCAGCCAGCTTGCGACGAGCACCGCCAGCGTCGATCCCGCCGCGATGTAGGACGGCGAATAGCCCGCCATCAACAGCCACATCAGGGCCGCTATGGGGAGGACGCTTGGCCAGTTGACCGCGAACGCGCGAGACAATCCGACGATGTGCTCTGCCGGCAACCGGCCGATGCCTAGCGTGCGTGCCTCGAAGTGTACGAGGATCATGATCCCGGCGTAATAGATCAGCGCCGGCACGAGCGCATAAAGCGCGATCTTGGCGTAGGCGATGCCGGTGAAGTCAGCCATCATGAAAGCCACCGCGCCCATGACGGGCGGCAGCATCGAGCCCCCGCACGACGCGGCCGTCTCGATCGCGGCGGCATTGGTCGCGGGCAGGCCCAGCCGCACCATGATGGGTATGCTGACCGGCCCCGTCGTCGCCACGTCCGCGACCGGACTGCCGGAGATCGAGCCGTACAGGCCGCTCGACACGACGCACGCCTTGGCCGGGCCGCCGATCATCCGCCCCGTCACCACGGCCGCGACGTCGAAGAACAGCTGTCCCCCGCCCATCATCACGAAGAAGTTGCCGAACAGCACGAACAAGAAGGCATAGCCGGCAGCCACGAACAGCGGGCTATCGAAAATGCCGTCCGTGCTGATAGTCAGCATATCCAGGAAGTAGTCGAGCTCGATCCCCTGATGACGAAAGCTGCCGGTCATCAGGTGGCCTAGCGCGACGTAACCGATCGCGAGCGGGATCAGGCTCGTCAGCCCGGAGCCCACCGAACGCCGGCACAACTCGATGGTGATGCCGATGATGCCGAACGCCGCGATGCGGTCGCCGATTTCCATCTCGGAGAAGCCGCGCGTCCAGTCCTGATAACGCCCTTCGTTGAAGATGAACCAGGCCCCCAGCGCGGCCGAAAACAGCGCCAGCATAATGTCGACGAAGGTGGTCTTCGCGTAGCCCTTGGCGATGCTGGTCGTGAGGAAGCACAGCGGAAAATAAAACAGGATGAACCACGAGATATGCAGGTGCTGCGAGGCCGAGGCGATCAGCGCGAGATAGCCGACCGCCCCTACTGTCGCGAGTGAAAGCGCCGCGACGCACCAGCCCAGCACGCCGGCCGGGTCGACGCGCTCGGTCTCGCTGCACAGCGCCGCGAACCAACGCAGCGGTGACAGCCACGAGCGGGGCCGCCGAGGCTCCGTGCTACCGGCGGCAGGTGGGCCCGGGACAGGAGCCTCGGTCATGCATCACGCTCGCGATTGAAGGATCGCACGGATCGACAGCGCCGACCCGTGATACCGGAACGCCCGGCTACTTCAACACGCCCTTTTCCTTGTAGAAGCGTGCAGCACCCGGATGCAGCGGCAGCGCGGTCGGGTTCTTTGCGATCGTCTCCGCCGAGAAGTTCGCGAGCGAGGGATGCACCTTCTGCACCCGGTCCTTGGCATCCGTGATCGCCTTGAGGAACTTGTAGACGGTTTCCTCCGACACGTGATTGCCGGCGAGCCCCGCGTTCCAATTGACGGTCATGAACGTATCGCGCTCGATGAACGGATAAGCGCCCTTGGCCAGCTTAACGACGCGATAGCCGTATTTGCCGACGGCCGACTTCATCCTCTCCTCGTTGCCCTCCACCCACAGCAGCGGACGGCCGCGATTGATGTCGATCACATCGGCGGTCGGCAGGAACGCGCCGTTGACGAGCACGTCGAGCTTGCCGTCACGCAGTTGCGACAGCCCCTCGTTGGTGTTTCCGCGGAACAAGGTGACGCCCCATTTGGCCAGCTCCGCGTCGCCGATGCCGTAAGCGCCGAAATGCAGCAGGTACATGCCGTACGTCGACTGCAGGTTGCCGGTGGTGTTCACGCCGAGCCGGAATGCGGGCTTCTTGGCGACGATGTCATCGTAGCTCTTCACGCCGGCGCGGTCCGAAAACTCCTTGGTCATGAGCGCGTGCACGACGAGCTCGTCGTGCATGATCATCATGAAGGAGAACTTGCCCTTCAGTGATTCCTTGAATGGCGGCTTGGCTTCCAGCGCATGTTCGATCTCAGGACCGCCGCCCGTGAACGTGAAGTCGGACTTGCCCGCGGCCATGTTGAGGATGCCGCCCGCGGGGCTGCCGGGCTTGTACGTCGCGTCCGTGCCGGGGTACGCCTCGCGCACGATGCCGTTGATCGTTTCCGCCACGACCTTGAAATACCCGGTCGCGGTCGCGCCATCGACGGAATAGCTGATCGGCTTGTTATCGTTGAAGCTCTGCGCCGTGGCCGTCAGCGGCGTAGCGATGACCAACGACAGCCCCAGCGCTGCGCCCAGCTTTATTGCGCGCGTAGATCCCGACATGAAACCCTCCCTTGCCTGTTGCCCGGAACGGTTCCCGCTCGGAATCCCGATCCTGTTTGGCTTATGCGCGATCCTGTTGAGGGATAGCGTCAGAGTCAAGGCGCAGCACCCTCGTCCAGAAGCACGAGGCACGGAGATTCAACTCAAGCTCGTCATCCCGGACAAGCGAGGCCACATCAGGCCGAGCGCTGATCCGGGACCCAGCATAAAAAGTGTGCGGAGCACACAATAGTGCCTTCGGCACTCCTTTCGCTGGGTCCCGGCTCTCGTTCGCGATGCTCACTTCGGCCGGGATGACGAGCGTGAATTAAATTGTCCAGAAGCACGAGGGGAGTACGCCCGCGCTCCGCAATGTCAGTAGCTTTTGGACTTGTCTGGTTTTGATAGCACACGACTTGGCCGCTTCGGCGGGTTCGGATGATCATCGGCGGAAGCAGGGGACGCCGATGATGTCGAGAGAGGCGCGAGCCGTCAGGCGGCGCACCTCTTGGCTTTGCG
>CAMDPA010000254.1 GCA_945903565.1 Devosia equisanguinis
GGTGTCAGACCCTCCGGGTCTGACACCAGTCCATATGTAAAATCTTTCGTACCTGGAGCTTAGGACAGCCCGAACAATTACTGAATCGAAAAATTGGTTTCCCTCCCTCCCCCGTCGTGCCGAAGGCGCGCGTACCGCACGACGCGGGGGAGGGCCGGGGAGGGGGGAGACACAAGCGCCGGCTTCGCTTGGTGTTCCCCCCTCCGGCCCTACGGGCCACCTCCCCCGCAAGGGGGGAGGAGAACCGCAGCGGAGGGGGCCAATTTGCAGCAGTTATTGTTCGGTCTCTCCTTATGACGCCGGGTACTGTTATTCCTGACTTCGCCCGGGTGTCAGACCCGGAGGGTCGGACACCCTACCGTGTAGAGCCCCCCGTTGGACCAACTTCTGCAGCACTGCCTCAATGCCGTGATGCTCGGCAGCACCTATGCGCTGCTGGGCATTGGGCTGACGTTGATCTTCGGGATCATGCGGGTGGTCAACTTCACGCACGGGGAGCTGTACGCGTTCGGCGCCTACTGCATGTATGCGCTGGCGATGCCGCTCGGCCTCAACTTCTTCGTATCGCTGCTGCTGGCGATGGCGCTCGGCTGTGCGCTGGGCGCGGCCATCGAGATGCTGCTGCTCAGCCGGCTGCGGGGCGCGGACATCGACACCACGATGCTGGTGATGATCGGCGCGTGGATCGCGATGCAGAACTCCGAGCAGCTCGTGTGGACGGGCGTCGCGCATTCGATCACCAATCCGTTTCCCGCCGAACCGCTGATTGTCGGGCCGCTCTCGGTGTCGTGGCTGCGGCTGTTCGTCCTTCTGGTGGCGGGCGGGCTGATCGTGGCGACGTACTACATCGTCAACCGGACGAAGCTCGGCAAGGCGATGCGGGCGACGTTCCAGGATCGCGATACCGCCGCGCTGATGGGCATCCGCATCGACCGCATGCATACCGCGACTTTCGCGCTGGGATCGGGTCTGGCGGCGGCGGCGGGCGCGCTGCTGGGACCGGTGTTCGTCGTGGCGCCGACGATGGGCGACCTAGCGGCATCCAAGGCGTTCGCGATCGTCATTCTCGGCGGCCTCGGCAATGTCGCGGGCGCCACGATCGGCGGCTTTATACTCGCATTCGCGGAGGAGTTGGGCGCGGGCTATATCTCGTCGGGCTACCGTGATGCAATGGGCTTCGTGCTGATCATCCTGATCCTGCTGGTCAAGCCGACCGGCCTGTTTGCTCAGAAGGAGCGGATCGGATGAGCCGCTACCTGCCCTGGGCGCTGGTAGCGCTGCTTGCCACCGTGCCGCTGTGGCTGACCGATTTCTACGTGCTGCACATCCTCATCACGACCGGCATCTTCGTTGTCGCGGCGATTAGTTTGAATCTGCTGCTCGGCTACACCGGCCAGCTTTCGCTCGGTCATGTCGCGTTCTTCGGGATCGGCGCCTACACGAGTTCGCTGGTGTCACTCGGTTTCAATGCGCCGCTCGTGTTCGGTATTCCGTTTGGGATGACGCCGAAGCCGGTCTGGCTGGCGATGCTGTGCGGCACGGCGGTGGCGGGACTGCTCGGCTACGCCATCGGGAAGTTGTCGTTTCGAGTACGCGGCGCTTACTTCGTGATCGTCTCGATCAGTTTCGCGGAAGTGGTGCGGCTGGTCGCGGTGAACTGGGTGGAGCTCACCCAAGGTCCGATGGCACTGAACAACATTCCCGCGCTGAAGCTCGATCTCGGCGTGATCGAAATGTCGTTCCTGCGCAAGCCCGCGTTCTACTGGCTGGTACTGGCGGTACTGGTAATCTGCTATATCATCGTCGCCCGCATCGTCGCTTCGCGGGCAGGCCGCGCCATGATCGCGCTGCGCGAGAACGAGCCGTTGGCGATGTCGGTCGGCATCGACGTCACGCATTACTTGGTGCTGGCGACGGTGATCTCGGCGGCGATGGCGGGGGCTGCGGGCGCGCTTTATGCCCACTACATCCGTATCGTCGATCCCGACATATTCCTGTTCATCTACACGGTGACGATGGTCATCATGGTTGTCACCGGCGGAAAGGGCACGCTGGCTGGACCGTTGGTTGGCGGAGCGTTGTTCGGTCTCATCCCGGAAGTATTGCGGGGAATGGCGATCAAGCCGGAAGTGCAATGGATAGTGTACGGCGTGCTGATGGTGCTCGTCGTGTATTTCCTGCCGCAAGGCATCGTACCGGCGCTGCGCAACTGGTGGATTGGACGGACAAAGCCAGCCGAGGCTGCCAGTACGGACCTCGAAGCACAGGCTGGAGGCGGCCGATGACCGTGCCCGGCCCCGTCGTTCTTTCCGTGCGCGAAATGTCGATCCGCTTCGGTGGGCTCGTGGCTGTCGCGAGCATGACGTTCGATGTGCACGAAGGCGAAGTTCTTTCGCTGATCGGCCCCAACGGCGCGGGCAAGACATCGGCGTTCAATGCCATCACCGGCTACCTGCTGCCATCGTCCGGCGACATCGTCTATCTCGGCCAACGGCTGAACGGATTACGGCCAGATGCGGTTTCCCGCCTGGGCGTGGTGCGCACCTTTCAGAAAACCAGCCTGTTCGGCGGCATGAGCACGTTCGAGAATGTGCTGATCGGCCTTCACAAGCGCTCCACGCAACAGCCGCTGGCGATCATGCTCGGGCTTTCCAGCGTGACGCGCGATGAAGAACTGTTGGCGAGCCGGGCCTGCGAGGTGCTCGCGTTCGTCGGCCTCCAAGACCGCGCGCAAGAGCTTGCCTCGGCGCTGCCCTATGGTGAGCAGCGGTTGCTCGAAGTCGCGATCGCGCTTGCCGCCGAACCCAAGCTGCTGCTGCTCGACGAGCCAGTTTCCGGCATGAACCCGTCGGAGAAGGCGAGTTTCATGGCCACCATCGGGCGCATCCGGCAGCTCGGGATCACGATCGTGCTGGTGGAGCACGACATGCGCACCGTGATGGGCGCGTCGGATCGCGTGATCTGCCTCAACCAGGGGCACATCATCGCGAACGGAACGCCGCAGGAAATCCAGGGCCATCCCGAGGTCATCCGCGCTTATCTTGGCGAGAGGTCCGTGCGTGCTGGTCGTTGACTCATTGGCGTGCAACTACGGCAAGGTGCAGGCGATCCGGTCGCTCTCGATCGAGGTGCGCCAGGGCGAGCTCGTGACGCTGATCGGGGCCAACGGCGCGGGCAAGACGACCACCTTGAAAGCGATCTCCGGCCTGCTGAAGCCTGCGTCCGGTAGCATCATGTTTGAAGGCCGCGACATCACGGGGGCCACGCCGCGCGACATCCTGGCGCTTGGCATCGCGCATTGCCCGGAGGGGCGGCGGGTGTTCCCCTACATGACCGTGCGCGAGAACCTGGAGATGGGCTGCTATCTGCGCTCGGATACGGCCGAGATGAATCGCGACATGGACAAGCTGCTCGACCGCTTCCCGATCCTGCGCGAGCGTGGCGATCAGGCGGCCGGCACCCTGTCGGGTGGCGAGCAGCAGATGCTGGCGATCAGCCGGGCGTTGATGTCGCGGCCCAAGCTCGTGTTGTTCGACGAGCCGTCGCTGGGGCTGGCGCCCAATATCGTGGCGTCCACCTTTGAAATCATTCGCCAGATTCGCGCCGAGGGCGTCACCGTGATCATGGTCGAGCAGAACGCGTATTCGGCGCTGGAGCTGTGCGACCGGGCCTATGTTCTGGAACAGGGCCGCGTGACGCTGACCGGCACCGGCGCCGAATTGCTCGACAACCCGCACGTGCGCAACGCGTATCTCGGGCTGTCTGGTTGATCCGTTGCCAAAGCGAGATATCCTATACTGATCGGAGTGCCGTGCGTGGCCGAGCCTGCCAAGATACCGGCCGACCCACTAGCCGTCATTCGGGCCTGCGTCCGCTCTGGGGAGATCTATTGGACATACCACGTCAACATGCGGCTTGCGGCGCGATCGATTAACCGGGATGAGATCGTTTCTGCGGTGGAGAGGTTCGAGGTTATAGAGTCCTATCCTGACGACAAGTATCTGCCGAGCTATCTGGTGCTCGCCAAGTCGGATGATAAGGCGATACATGTACTTTTCGCGGTGGACCTTGAAGGCAATAACGTGCGCGTTATCACCGGCTACCGGCCTGATCCCCTTGTCTGGGACGCCGACCTGAGGAAGAGGACTACACCATGAGATGCCATGCTTGCGGCGGGCTCATGCACGAGACGCGCTCTGACATGCCATTCAAGCTCGACCGGAGCCGTATCGTCATCATCAAGGATCTGCCGATGCTTCAATGCGATGAATGCGGCGAGCATGCATTTTCCGATCCCGTGATGGAGAAAATTGAAGCCGCTCTGAAGAATGTCGACCAAAGCGCTGAGCTTGAGGTCGTTCGAATTGCAGCTTGAGGCGCAGATGGATCGTTGCAACGGCTGCAACGGTTGTGCCACCGGCAGCCGCCATGAAATTCGCTCGTGATAGGAGACCCGACATGACCACAGCACCCGCATATGATCTTATCCTACAAGGCGGCCATGTCATCTGTCCGGCGTCGGGCATCGATGGCGTGATGGACGTCGCGGTCAAGGACGGCAAGATTGCTGCCGTCAAGAAGGACATCCTGCCGTCGTCCGCCAAGAAGGTCACGGACGTGCGCGGCAAGCTCGTTCTGCCCGGCATGATCGACACGCACGCCCACGTCTACAAGTACGTGACGGGCCGGTTCGGGCTCGACGCCGATATGTGCGGCGTGGAAAGCGGCGTGACCACGCTGATCGACCAGGGCGGTCCGTCGTGCATGACACTGCCGGGCTTCCGCCACTTCATCATCGAGCCCGCCAAGACCCGCGTGGTCGCGTTCATCTCGGCCTATCTCGTCGGCGGCATGGAGGGCCATTATTACCCCGAGCTGTACGCGCCGAACTGCCTCGATCCGAAGGCGACGATTGCCGCCGCGGCCGCCAACGCGGACATCATCAAGGGCGTGAAAGGTCATGCCGAGATCGGTGGATTCGCGCGTTACGGCACCAAGGTGATCGAGATGTCCGCGCAGATCGCGCGCGATGCCAACATCCCGCTGTACGTGCACTTCGGCCAGCTCTGGAGCCTGCCGCCGGAGGGCGCCAACGGCGTCGATGCCGATACGGTCATCGAGCAGGTCGTGAAACTGCTGAAGCCCGGCGATATTCTGGCTCATCCGTTCACGCGCCATCCCGGCGGTTTCGTCAACAAGGAAGGCAAGGTACACCCGATCGTGCGCCGCGCCCTCGACATGGGGCTCAAGACCGACGTCGGCCACGGCAGCCACTTCTCCTATCGCCTCGCGCGTGTCGCGCTGGACGCCGGCATCATTCCCGACACGCTCGGCGCGGACATGCACGGCTACAACACCTACGTGCCGCCGCCGCCGGGCACGCCGGGTGGCGATCATCCCGACGACGAGAACCATCCGTTCGCGGGGCAGGCGCGGTTCAGCCTTACGCAGGCGATGAGCTCGATGCTGGCGCTCGGCATCGACTTGAAGAAGGTCGTGGAGATGGTCACGACCAATCCGGCCAAGATGATCCGGATGGAGAATGAACTCGGTACGTTGAAGCCCGGCATGGTCGCGGATGTATCCGTGCTCGACGACGCGCGCGGCCGGTTCAAGCTCGAGGACAACGAGAAGACCGTGGTGATCGCGGAGCGGATGTTGACGCCGGCGTTCTGCCTGCGCGCGGGCCAGCGCTTCGATGCCACGTCGGCGATCCTGCCCAAGGTGATTGCGGCCTGACTTCGGCCAAGGAGACTCATCACGATGCACGCGACATGGGCGACGATGAGCCGGGCGGAGCGGAGCGCCGCGTTCGACAACAACGGCGCGGTGGCCAACAGCGCGGAGCTGATCGTTGCACGCAATGCGGCAGCGAAAGCCTATCGCGCGGCGCATCCTACAGGGCTGGACGTGCCCTATGGTTCCGGCGAGCGGCAGAAGTTCGACCTGTATCCGGGGCGCGATGCGGCGGCGCCCTGTCTCGTGTTCATTCACGGGGGGTATTGGCAGCGCAACTCGCGCGAGGACTTTGCGGGGTATGCAGAAGGTATTCGCTCGCACGGCTGGTCGGTGGCGATGCCGAGCCACACGCTGGCGCCCGATGCAACGCTGACCGCGATCGTCGCAGAAATCCACGCGGCGCTCGACTGGCTCGTCGGGCAAGGGCCCAAGCACGGCGTTGCTGGTGGAAAAATCGTGCTGTCGGGTTGGTCGGCGGGCGGGCATCTGACGGCGATGGCGCTGTCGCATCCCGGTGTTGCGGCGGGGCTTGCGGTGTCGGGCGTATACGAGCTTGGGCACATTCGCGATACCGCGCTCAACGACAAGCTGAAGCTGAGCGACGAGGAAATCGCGGCGCTGTCGCCGTTGCGCTTGCCGGTGGTGGAGAAGCCGCTGACGATCGCATATGGCAGCCGGGAGTTGCCCGCGCTGGTCCACAGCAGCCGGCGGCTGCACGCCAAGCGCGCGGCGGCGCATGTGCCCGGTGCGCTGCTTCCGGTGGCCGGCGCGGATCACTTCACGATCCTGGACGAGTTGCGCAAACCGGATGGTGTGCTGACAAAGGCCGCGCTCGCTCTGATCTAAGCGCTTTCGCGAGGGTTGACTTGCCACCCATTCCCCTCGCACCTTTGGTGAGGGAAAAATCAAAGGGAGGCATCATGCGTTCGGCCATTCTCGCAGCCGCATTCGGCGTTTTGACGTGCGCGTCGAGCGCGTCCGTAACGGCCCAACAGACACCCGCTACAAAGCAACCGGCGGCTGCGCCGCAGGCGCGCATGGATCTGCGTCAGGTCGCGCCTGATGTCTATATGCTCGAAAGCTCGCTGGGCTCGTCGAACGCCGCGTTCGTCGTCACGCCCGACGGCGTGTTCGTGTGGGACGCGGACGTCAAGACCGCTGACCAGGTGATGGCGGCGATCCGCAAGACCACCGACAAGAAACTCAAGTATGTCGCGATCTCGCATCCCGCGGGCGATCACGCGACGGGCGTGTGGCACTACCGCGAGGACAAGCCAATCTTCATCGCCACGCGCACCCAGATGCGCGATCTTTACATGCAGGAGGCGGTCGAGTTCGCCGAGCGCAAGGCCTCGAACGATCCCGCCCAGGCGGCCTATAAGACCGCCGAGCTGGTCCGCCCCGATATTGCCTTCGACGGTGCGCTCACGCTGAACTTCGGCGGTCTCACGTTCCAGCTCACCGAGGAAGGGCAGGGCCATTCGACCAGCGATGTGACGCTCTACATCCCGCAGCGGCGGGTGATGATGATGGGCGATCTGCTCGACACCGAGATCCATCCTGGCCAGGGCGAATCGGCGATGGTGTTCTTCTCGAACCCGAGGCGCTGGATCCAGGTGCTGGATCGCATCATGGATCGCAAGTTGCCGGTCGACACCTACATTCCCGGTCATGGCCCGGTGCATATCGGGCGCGGCGTTGCCGATCTCGAGGAGCAGAAGCGCTATTGGATCGTAATCCGCGACGAGATGTCGAAAATGATCATGGCCGGCAAGACGATCAAGCAGATTCAGGACGAGTTCAAGGTGCCGCAGGAGTTCGCGCACTATCGCCGTCCCGCGCGTCTCAAGCAGTTGCTGGTGCCGATGTACCATCAGCTCGTCGAGCAGGGATATAATCCGTGAACGTGTGGTTGCGATGCGCGGTGGTGGCGGTGGGCCTGATCGGGTGCGCCGCCGAACCGCGTGCGTGCGCGCTCGAAGAAGACGTGTCGTTGTCGCGCGACACGCTCAATCACTACTAGAGCGCTTTCCACTTGATGTGAATCAAAACAGTTACAGGGGATTCCCTCGGACGCGCAAATCAGATTCGGATTCCACCGGCAGCAACGGCGGGGATCGCGATGGCGAAGGGATACTCGAAAGATCTCAGGGTGCGGGCCGTCGCG
>CAMDPA010000255.1 GCA_945903565.1 Devosia equisanguinis
TCCGCCGATGCATCCGTGATCAATACAGAGTCAAAACTATTTTCTGCCAAAACCTGGAGCAGGGCCAACCCGCCATCCGCTCCATTCATCAGTTTCTCAAACGTTGCGGACATTATGGATTCTCCATGATTAAGACGCACCACCTGCGACCGATCCGGTCAGTGACGGGACGATCATTGCTTGTTGGGTTGATCTTTGGAACTTTCCGGTTCTTGCTGGGTAGAACTACGGACAAAAATATCAGGCTTCGCGGTAGCTGCCGTCCAAGTCGCTACCGTGATAGCTGCGGCCGCTATCAGAACGGTATGACCGATCACGCTGACCGCCATGAATGTGTAGCTTCCAGCAGCCGCCGCAAAGGCAACGGCCCACATGAATCCCAGCAGCTGCAAAACATAATGCCGAACAGCGACATCAGGAATGTGACGAAGCGGACTTACTTCGTGGTTGAACACAAAATCCCAACAAAAAATAACGCTTTTTCTTAGCTGCATAAACATGGCTGATTATCTTTCGTTTCAGTTTTTTGACATTAGCCGATAAAGCTCGCTTTAACGGCCGCATAGCAAAAAAATAGTATCAACCTTAGGACTGTTTTTGATTCGCGTAAAGTGACCCACTGGATAATTTGACTTGCCCCCACTCGGCGGTCCGGGGGAATTGATTGCACACGGGCGGGTCAGCGAATCTTCGTGACCGACAACCTTTCGCGGGGTGAGAGGCTGCTCCCAGAGACCCTTGGATTTCAGGTCCTCTCCCTCCTGCGAACACTGCCTACAGCGGATCCCGATCCTCGAACGTGCCTTGATCGCGCTCCTTCAGAAAGTCATCCGACAGTTTGGCCGGATCTGCGAAGAACGTGTCCCACCGGTGGCCAACCGGGCTGATCACCCGGCTGTTGCCAACCTTGACGATCTCGACCTCGTGCACGCCCTCGGGGAACGCAACGTCCTTTGGAAGCCGGACGGCCTGGGTCTGGTTGCTCTTGAAGATGACGGTTGTGGTCGGCATGGATCGCCCTCTGTATCTCCAATATGGATATACCAATCGTGGGGCATCGTCAACGTAACGACTCGACCTACGTCTCGACCACCGACTTGCATTGGTCAATCGCGCAAAATCGGCTTAGGTTGCACGGAACTGTTCGCAAGCTGGAGCGCTGACAATGACTGGGATCGATCGCCGTGACCTGCTGGCTGGCCTTGCGCTCGCCGGCGGTGCCGTCGCCGCCGCCACGGGTGCCCAAGCACAGACCAAGGTGCTCGACATGAAGTCGGTCAAGAAGGAGACCGATGTCGCCTGCGTCTATCATTGCGATTTCGGCGAGCCCGGCCGCGTCGGGCAGATGATCACCAACATCGACAATCACTTGTCGGTCTACGACTACGACCCGTTCAAGGCGAAGATCGTGGTCGTCGCGCACGGCCAGGGAATCAAGCCGTTCATCGACAATTTCGAGGGCACGCCGTGGGCGAAGGAGACGCCCGATCCCGCGCTGTTCGAGCGTTTCAAGACCCTCGCCAAGCTCGGCGTCGAGGTCTATCTGTGCCAGATCACGTTCAAGCGCAACAAGATCGACCCGGCCAAGGCGCGCACGGATGATTTCATCAAGCTGGTGCCGTCGGGCGTCGCGACAACCGCCGAACTGCAGGGCAAGGGCTTCGCCTACCTCAAGGTCGGCTGAGGCTCGGGAGTGCGGGCGATGCCGAACATTGGGATTGACCGGCGCAGCGTGCTCGCGGGCAGCGGCGCGCTCGCGTTGGCGCCGTCGATCGCCCGCGCGCAAGCCGCATCCGGCGTCCATTCGTTCAAGCTCGGCACGGCCGACGTGACCGTGATCTCCGACGGCACGATGGCGATGCCGCTCGCGTGGGTGCTGCCCGATCGCACGCACGATGCGGTTGCCGGCGTGTTCAAGGAGGCCGGCAAGACGCTCGGCGCGTTCGAGCTTCAGGTGAACGTCGCGCTGGTGCGTATAGGCGGGGAGCTGATCCTGATCGACGCAGGCGCGGGTTCCGATTTCGCGCCCCAGCGCGGCAAGCTCGCCGACAATCTCGCCAAGGCCGGCGTGCAGCCCGACGCGATCACCAAGGTCGTCTTCACCCACGCGCATCCCGATCACCTGTGGGGCGTGATCGATCCGCTCGATGGCGGCACGATCTTCTCCAAGGCGCGCCACGTCATGACGGCAATCGAACGCGACTATTGGCTGAAGCCCGGCGTCGAAAGCAGCGTTCCCGAGGCCGTACGCGGCGCGGCGGTTGGTACGCAACGCCGCTTGAAGGAACTCGGCGCGCGCATCGAAACCGTGAAGGCGGGCGACGAGATCGTGCCCGGCCTCAGCCTGATCGATACCGCCGGCCACAGCCCCGGCCATGTCAGCGTACTCGTGAACGCGGGCGGATCGCGGCTGCTGATCGGCGGCGACGCGCTGATCGAGCCGGTGATCTCGTTCGCGCGGCCCGATTGGCGCTGGGGCCCCGACTGGGACCAGGACATGGCCGTCGCCGCACGCAAGCGCACGCTCGACATGCTCGTCGCCGACAAGATCGCGCTGCTCGGTTATCACCTGCCGTGGCCGGGTCTCGGCCGTGTCGAGCGCGCGGCGGCGGGTGCCACGGGCTATCGCTTCATCGCGGGGTGAGCGCTGCAACAGCGAATAGGTTGAAAGCTGACGGTCGTTCTGATCTAATTGAATTCGGGCGTACCGATCGTAAAGTATTCGCAAGATGAGCAATATTTTCATCAGTTACCGGCGTGGCGACAGCATTGCGACCGCGGGCCGGATCCGCGACCGGCTGGTGCAGCAGTATGGCCGCCCGCGCGTGTTCGTCGACGTCGACGACATCCCCCACGGCCGCGATTTCGTGAAGGTGCTGCAGGACAAGGTCGCCGAATGCGGCGTGCTGCTCGCCATCATCGGGCCGAGCTGGACCACCGCGCTCGACGACAAGGGCAACCGCAGGATCGACGATCCCCACGATTTCGTCGGCATCGAGATCGGCTCGGCGCTGAAGCGGGGAGAAATCGCGGTCATTCCGGTTCTCGTCGACGGCGCGAAGATGCCGGTTGCCGAAGAGCTGCCCGATCACTTGAAGCCGCTGGCCCGGCGCAACGCGATCGAATTGCGCAACACCCAGTTCGGCACCGACGCGGAACGGCTGATCCGCTCGATCGACGCCGCGACCGGTGGCGGGCGCGGGTTCCCATGGGGCAAGATGGTGGCCGGGCTCGCAGCCGTCGGCGCGTTGGGCGCGGCTGGCGTCGCAGGCTGGCCGTACGTTCAGCAGTGGCGGGGCGAACCCAGCAAGGTGCAGGCTCCCGGTATCCAGGCGCCCGGCCAGCGCGAAGCAACCATCACCGCCCCACTGCCAGCACAGAAAGCCGCCCCGGTGGCATCGGCCAATCCCGGCAAGGAAGACATCGCCGCGCACCTGCTGAAACTGCAGCAGACGCTGCGGCCGGCGGAAGGCCGCGTCGACGTCAAGATGTCGAGCGGCACGCGCATTCCCTTGGGCAAGGACATCGTGTTCGAGATAACCGCACGCAACGCGGGCCGGCTGATGTTGATCGACATCAACGCCGACAACGAGATCACGCAGATTTTTCCCAACCAGTTCGTCAAGGGCGAACAGTTGGAGCGCGTACCGGCGGAGCGCGCGATCGCGGTGCCGGGGCCGGGCTACGGATTCACGGGCTTCCGGGCGTCGGAACCGGTCGGGCGCGGCGTTGTCCTGGCGCTCGTATTGCCCCCGTCGCTGCCGATCGACGGGCTGTCGCTGAGCCGCGCGCAGATCGACAAGGGTTTCCAGCCCGTGAACTCGCCGGTGGCCTACTTGAACCAGCGCATCGGGCACATCGGCGGTGCGATCGGCGACAAGGGCAAGGGCGCTCCGGACGACTGGGCTTTCACGCGCATCGAGTACGAGATCGTCAGGTAAGGCGCCGGGCGGGCTTTACATCCGCTTCGCGGTGAAGGTCCCGCCGCACCGGCCGTCGGCCCTCGTATATGATCCTGAACCTGTTTCGCCGGTGAGCTTGCCCGTCCAGATAACTGGCTTTTCGTCGTTAGCGGCTTTGACCGAAAGTTTGAAAGTTCCGGTTGCCGCAATTTTACTACCACCAATTTGCCTTTCGATCCGACCCAGCGCGACTGCGTCCCTATCGATGTTCAAGATAAAAACACCTTTCTTGTTCATGCAGGTCTCGCTGACAAAAAAGATATTCCACATTCCGTCGAACCGGCCTGCGCCTGAGGGCGCCTCGCTCCGCATGATTGCGCCCGCGGCCGGGTTTGTCGCTGCGACCTGCATCGTGCCATCCCGTGCGCCAGCCGTCGTCTCCGCGACTTTGCGGGCCTCTGTTGCGGCCCTCTCGGCTGCCTCGCGCTTGGCCTCTTCGGCCGTCACCGCCTCGCGCGCCTTGCGCAGTTCATCGACCGCGCCCTGCAGCTTGCGCACCATGTCGGCGGCCGCCTCGCGTTCGGCGGCCGATTGACTGCCCGACGTGACCGAAGCTGCCTCCAGCTTGCGCTGGGCCTGCCGCAGATCCGCTTCGCGCGCGGCGGCCGCATCCCGTTCCGCCGTCGCTGCCGCCATCGTTTTCGCCGATGTGGCCAACGCAGCCTCGGCGGCCGCGCGCTGTCTCTCGGCGTTCAAGGCGGCTTCGCGAGCTTGACGCGCGTCGTCGAGGGCGGCCCGCAATTCGGCGGACTGTTTGGCATCCAATGCCTTACGTTCGATCTCGAATTGCTCGGCGGCCTTGCGTTGCGCCTGCTCGGCATTGAGCCGCTCGATCATCAGAAGCGCCGTCGAGGCGAACACGCCCTTCGGGAATCGCTCGAGATAGCGTTGCAACGAGGCCGCATCCGGCGACGTACGCACGCTGTCCCACAGCGCGATATCGGCCGGCGTGGTCGGCTCGCCCGTCAGATAGATGCGCCGGGACAGGCCGTTGCTCTCCCACGGGTGCTGGGCGCCGCTGGTCGTGCTGATCACCGCCTCTTTCACGTTCTGGAACAGATTCAAGTGATCGAGCCCCGTTCGCCCGAACTCCCGTGCGAGCGCCGCCGCATAGGGTCCGCTTTTCTCGCCACGGTCAGAAGCGGTGCGTCCCGGCGCGCTGGCGAACGCGACGAACATGCCCTGCTGCTCGGCGACCGGCACGAGCCCCTTCGAGGTATCGCGCGTCGGCATCTGCAGCTCGTTGCGGCAGGCATCGAACACGACGAACTTGACGGCCGAGCGCGCGCCATCCAGCAGGCGCAGGACGTCGTCGAGCTTCACGCTCTCGTCCCAGAACGTCGCGGTTCCCGGGTCTTTCGCATCGACGGGAATGAGGTCGTTGACGTTGGTATCCTTCTCCGCCGCGCCATGGCCGGAGTAGTAGAGGAAGCCGACCGCCCCGGGCCCGGCGACGTTGAGTTTGCCCGTCAATTCGCGAACCGCGCCCAGGATCGCGCTACGCTTGGCGTCCTTGACCGGCGTCAACACCTCGAAGCCCTGCTTCTTCAAGGCGTCGCCGATCAGCGCGATATCGTTGTGCGGGTTCTTGAGCGCGCCGACCGACGCGTCGTAGGACTGGTTGCCGATCAACAGCGCGAAGCGCTTTTCCGTCGCCGACGCGACGTCGGCCGACAGCGCGACGTGAAGCATCGCAAGGGCCAGTAGAAGCCTGGAAATAATACGCATGGACGTACCTTCTCGCCGAGGCCGATCAATAGCCCCACAATATCACGCGCCGGAAAGTCCTGAAAGCGCGTTCGTGCCGGGTACGGAGGAGCAAGCCAACCAAGCAGTGTCGCGCCGCCGCCCGAATTCCCTCTCCCCGTAGCGCTTTTCGCGCGTACCGGGCGAGGGCCAAGAACCCAAGCCCGGGTGAGGAGCGCACGCAAAGCCTCGGCCAATTGAATTCGGCTGCTGACCCGAGACCGCTTTTGTTCCGACGATGCCCGGTCTTCCGAGAAGGGCCAATAGCGACTGTCTGCCACTGCGCGCGTGGGGCCTTGCGGCTTGTCGGCTAGTGCCTAGAATACCTGACATTCCGCGCAGCGAACGTTGGAGGATAAGCATCTGACCATGCGTATGGTTTCAGTTTCCTTCGCGGCCCGCTCCCTAGCGGCGTGGACACCCCTTCCGACAGTAGCCGCAGTAGCATGCGTAGCGATGGCCCTTTTTCACGGTGTCTCATCTGGGTCACCAAGACTGCCTTTGGCTGCGGCGGTGGTTGCGCTTTTTTGGATTCAGATCGACGGCCCCTTTTATGAACGTCGAACATTCTTTGTCTGGCACCTTTCCGCCCTGGCCGCAATTGGCGGAATATACGCATTAGTAAACAATTACTGGTTGCAGCATATCGGAGGGGACTTTCTTGATCTGACATTTATCGTAATAGTTCTTGCGCTAATGTACGAGTTATTGAAGGCTTTAAGAGGCTACTACGCGCTACTGACTGCCAAGTTGCCCCCTGGCGGGACAAGGATTGCTGACATATATTACATCAACAGAGGCAACAAAAGCGTCGCTAAGAAGAAGCTGCTGGTGCGAATATTGTCATTTCCATATGTTACGCACCTTGTGTATAGTTGTTTGTCATTTGGGGTGCTGATTGTCTCCTGGCCGATATTTCGATGGCTTTACAGCTCCCTTGGTGGCACCCAAGACCTGGCTGTTTATTTTGGGATTCCACGAGCGCTCATCTTGACGCCTGCAGTCATCGTTTCTTTCGGCGTGTTTCTGATTGCTATTTCGGCTGCAGTGGTACTGCTTGAGCGACGATCTTCTCGTCAGCTACTACACGCGGCAGCACAACGATTGCAGTCCGTCTCTGGTTCGGCCCTGTATCTGAGACCTTTTGAGGTTGATGCGCGTCGCCAGCAGTTGTGGAAATCGCGGTTCGCTCCCAAAGTTCTGTTCGAAGAAGCTATAGTTTCGAATATTAGAGACATTGGCATTGAAGTCTACGCTGTTGGTATTCCAGGGGAACGCTTGCCGCCCCTGGGCGCCGTTCGGCAGTATGTCAAAAATGTTGCGCCGCTTAACGAAGATGGCGATTGGAAGGGGGTCGTCCAAAGCTACGTCAAGGATGCGCAAGTCATAATTGCCGTGCATGGCAACTCAGATGGCTACAAATGGGAGCTATCGGAAATAAAACGCCAGAATCGCATCGCCAGTCTCGTTATCATCTTTCTACCCGACACGAGCCTCACGACAAGCGATTGGTCCACCCTGGAATTGATCGGAGTGCCCATGGCCCCAGTGCTAGCTACTGAGTGGCCTCTCGTTTGCGTACCGGGCCATCAGCATGACTGTCTTATGATTACGGGAAACACTTGCTCCTCTGAGGCGTATGAGGTGGCTATTGAATACGCTCTATTTCAAACAAGACCAAGATAAGTAGGAGGCTACTTTCGACTGAGGGGATGCATGTCAAGCATGGCGCCGCATGTGGGGTTCGGCTACGGTAATGAGCGACTGAAAGCAGACACCTTTCTCTCCTCCTACCCAAAGCGCATCAATGTCGGCTTCGGGTCATTCACGTCGATATGCTGCCGCATCGGATACGGACGGTCAACATCAACAAGCGGAAGGTCCGTGGTGTGAGCGTCGTCCACGTGGCCACCCCTCACCCTTGCTCGGGTTCTTGGCCCTCTGAGGTGGCCCCGCTTGTTCGGACAGATTTTCCGCTGCGATAAGTGGAGGCTCTGCCGGGGTTAGACTGCCGAGCGGATCGGCAGGATGCAGTGTGGTCCGAAGTATGCCCGATCGGGCGTCATGCCGTCGAGGCTCGAGTGCGGG
>CAMDPA010000256.1 GCA_945903565.1 Devosia equisanguinis
CGCCATCTCAACTTTCTCGGGAGGTACGACTTCTCGCTACCCGACGCCGTTATGAACGGGGGTCTCAGGCCGCTCAGAAACCCTACTTCCGCATGGGATTTTTGAAGGGACTTATGCTACTTTTCTGTTCCGCTCAGCCGCACAGGCCATGAACCGATCCATCGGGCAGGAACTCGCGGGCGAGGTAAGGTGTTCCCCGCAGGCGCGGGGATGAACCGACGGGATAACGAGCAGGCCATCCTTGCCCGGCGTGGTCCCCGCAGGCGCGGGGATGAACCGCCCCACCGCGACTTGCTCGGTTCGGCTTCCTGGTGTTCCCCGCAGGCGCGGGGATGAACCGGTGCGTCCTCTCCAAACACGATGCGGTAGGCGGTGTTCCCCGCAGGCGCGGGGATGAACCGTCCGTCCAGACCGTGATCCGCATCCTGCACAGGTGTTCCCCGCAGGCGCGGGGATGAACCGACCCAACCGTTCGTCTGGACCGACGCCACCGAGTGTTCCCCGCAGGCGCGGGGATGAACCGTTTCATAGGCGACGACATGTTGCGCGGCCTGGGTGTTCCCCGCAGGCGCGGGGATGAACCGGCGGCGTCGGACGCCGCGGTGCAGCAGCAGCGGTGTTCCCCGCAGGCGCGGGGATGAACCGCCGGCGGTGCAGGTTCGAGGACAGCACATAGGGTGTTCCCCGCAGGCGCGGGGATGAACCGATCCCCTCACCTCCGTCTGCCTGGGTTGCGAGGTGTTCCCCGCAGGCGCGGGGATGAACCGACTGAACTCACCACGGCGCGGGCGGTGCGGGAGTGTTCCCCGCAGGCGCGGGGATGAACCGGTCCTGTTTTGGGGGTCAGCATCGCGTCGGACGTGTTCCCCGCAGGCGCGGGGATGAACCGTCGTAATCCCCACCCCCTCTAGCTGTAGCGGCGCGCAATCATAACCGGTCCGACGCGCAATCAAGGGCAGCTTTCGACGCAGATTAGCTGAGAATATCAATGACCACAAACGCACGCTATCTGAGACTGAGCGCACGGTCATTGAGACTGGCGCGAGATCGCGCAAGCTCGACGCACATTATTTGAGACTGGCGGCCAAGCGGCAAGTCGTTGATAAGGCATCAATATCGTCTCGTGGGTAAAGAGCTACTCCGCCGCGCGGCTTCGGTCCCTACCCCACCGCTGGACTCCGAGACCCCGATGAGATTCGAAGACAAGCCTGGGACCATGCTGCCGGCAGAAAAGACGGAGCGTGGCCGGCAACGTGAAAATGATTTCAGGACGGGTTTTCTGGCGAATTCCGGTCGAGATCGGCCGGTTTGACGCGGCCGCCAGGAAACCGCCCGTTTTCCGCACGAACCCGCACCCGCACCCCGCGCCCAGTCTCAGATAATGTGCGTTGGAACGTTTGATCTTGCGTCCGTCTCACCGAGCCTGCGTTCAGTCGCAAACAATCTGCGTCGAGACACCCCGATAGTCTCAGCTAATCTGCGTCGAAAACCACCCTTGATTGCGCGTCGGACCGTTTATGATTGCGCGCCGCTACAGCTACGGATGCGCCTGCGCTGGGATTGGCCGGCAGGTGGACTGCTTCCAGCGGCCTGGTCACGGGATCTGATACGGCCGGCTTTTCTGTGCGGCTCCGTTTGCAGAGCGCGGCCAGCTCGGCGATGTCGGTTTCGGCAAGCTTCCTCGTCTGGACGATCCGGCGCAGCGCGTCCCTCTGCCAGGCCGGGCGGTCGTTCGACCACTCCAGGATGATTTCAAGGACGGTCCTTGTCGGTTGCGCTGCGTCGGTCATATGACCTCCCACTTGTCAGATAGCCGGTTCAGACGCCAACGAGGACAGGAGCGGAAACGGTCGTAACAGTGGGCATATTTTGCACTACCACCCCTTCCTGAAGCCCAGCCAATGCCACGATGTGATCGTGGTGTGTGAACAGAATGACCTGCGTGTTCTTCCCGAGCTCGGCGAGCAAAGCTATCGCCGCCGTGGCGCGGGTATCATCGAAATGCACCAACAGATCGTCAGCGATAAACGGCAAGGGTTCGGCCTGTGCTGCATATGCCTGAACCGCGGCGACGCGCAGCGCGAGGTAAAGCTGATCACGGGCCCCCTCACTCAGCGCCTCGACAGGACATTCGGTGCCGGTGTCACGGATCGCCACCAGGACCGGGCGATCGGCCGCATCATAGTCCACAATCAGCCGCTCGTAGCGGCCGTTGGTGAGCAACGCGAAATGCTCCCCTGCCGACCGCAACAGCGGCCCTTGCTGCTCCTTGCGAAACCGATCGATGCCCGAGCGTAGCAGAACACGGGCAACATGTAGTCGGGCATAGCGTTCGGCTGCATCCCGCGCGGCGGCGAGGGCATCCTCGGCTTGTTGCGCCATCATGGCTGCATCGTGGCCCTCTCTCAGTTCGGCCAACTTGGCTTCCGACCGGGCCCGCTGCGCGCTCAGAATTTCGCGCTGTTCGCCAAGGTTGGCCTGTTGGACTTGGATCTCCGCCAGTCGCCCGATCACGGCATCCAGATCAGTCTGTACCGCTTCAGCACGCAGCACAGCCTCCGGCATCCCATCACCTTCGGTGGCCAGTGATTGCTCGGCGCGGGCGATTGTCGACGCTACTACATCACGCTGCCGCGCGCGCTCGATCTCCCGTTGGAGTCCCGCGTTATCTGGCGCCTTGGCGAGTTGGCGGAGCGCGGCAAGTTCCATCTCTGCGGCATTCAGGGCACTCGCCGATTCTGCCGCGGCTTGTTCGTGATCTGCAATCCTCCTGGTGAGGTCTTCCGTTTCGGATGCTGCCTTCCGGGCCTCTGTCAGACGGCGACCTAGATGTGAAGCGATCACCGGCGCAAATCCGCCTGTATCGCCGCTACCAAGCCGGGCGAGCACCGACCGCGCATCGATCGTGAAGGTTTCAATGTTGGCTTTCATGGCCGCAATCCGATCTTCGTCGGTGTGCCATGCCGGGACGGTTTCGGCGATACGCGCCCACGCCTCAAGGGCCGTCTCAGCGGCGTCAATGTCGGCATCGCTGGGCAAGCGGAGCTCGATGACGGCTGCAGACCATGCCTGCTGCCAGGATTCCAGGGCTGTAGCCGTCCTATCCATCGACTGTTGTAGCTCGGGCAACCGCTGCTCAGCGTCGCTTAGGGCCTTTTTGCGCGCAGCATGCTCTGTAACCTTGGCCTCCTCCTCAGAGCAGACCGTCTCGGCATGAAGTAGAGCGGCGCTGAGAGTTTCCTGAGGTGGTATGTTAGTGAGCAGTGCTGCCAGTGCGGCACGGGCAGTTTCACGACGGGTCAAAATCTCATCACGCTGCCGTCGCGCTGCTGCAGCCTCTTCGCCCCTACGAAGTATCTCCATCCGGGCCTGGCGCCACTCCGTCATCGCCGGCGGAGTTAATGGTTCCAGGCCGGCTGGCACCCACAGTGCTCGCCAGGCGGCCTCGGCGTCGTCGGCCTCGGCCTCCGCCGTGCGAAGCCCGTCCTCGGATGATTTCAGCCGCTGCCGGAAGCTGTCTAGACGATCGGTCGCGGACAGGAAGTCGGCGACCCGTTGAGCCTCACCTGCGCGACGGTCGGCAAGCCGGTCGGCCTCGTCACGTAGCACCTCGAAAACATCCGGCAAGTGACCGTCAGGCAGGGGACCTTCGGTCCCATCGGTCGCTGCCATTCCCCCCTCCTGCATGCGCCGGATCACACGCCAGATCCGGTCACGCGCAGCGCGGGCGGCCGTTACCGCATCCGGCGTGGGCACCATTTCACCACGAGACAGTCGGACTACCTCGTTCTCAAGCTCGGCAATCTCGGCCGTGAGATCATCAATACCCTTACGAGCGCCGATCAACCGACTTTTCGCGGTATCGAGCGACTTGGCCACGGTATCCGTCTCTGCCGGCAGTGGCAGCGGGCAAACGCGAAGAGTTTCGAGATCCCCCCGCCACAGCGGTAGCGCGGCGAGCGCCTTGGCAACAACATCTTCTGCTTCCGCAAGCACGCGCTCTGCGCGAGACAATTCCCTGTCCAGCGGCCCTTCACTGCGTGCCGCCTCAATCGTTCGACGCAGTAATTCAGGAGACCGCGGTTCCGGTGATGCTGCGAGCACCTGCGCGGCCTGCTCACGGACGAGGCGGCCAGCAACAATGGCACGTTTGGCAGAGCCGACCTCGGCGTCCAGCGCCGCGTGGCGCCTGATCAGCCGTTGCACCGTGCGCAAAACGACCGCGGTGGGGAGCGCGTCGCGTGCTGCCTCTGGTGCCAGCGACAGGCCAAGTGCTCGCACCGCCTCCATGATCTTTGCTCGCAGGTTCGCCGCACTGGTCTGAACCTGAGGCAAGTCAGCGATAGCCTGCTGTACTACTGCTCGCTGCGCTACCAAAGTGTCGATCACGTCCTGAAGTGCAATCACCGCCGTGTCTTGTGGCAGTGCCGCGCGCTCGACTGTAAGCCTCTGGACTTCTGAGATTTCACGCTCGCGATCTCTGCGGGCGTCGCGGTGTGCGTCTACCAGCACGTGAAACCGGTTTTCGATGTCGGCCGGCAGGAGGGGCGCGTCGGCGACTTGTTTTAGGCTCTCGCGCGCTTCGCCCAATTGCGCGAGCAGCGGGGCGACGCGCCGCACGCGCTGTAGCTGACTCCCCTCTTCGGCCAGGACCCGAATTTGCCGCTGCACGTCTGCAAGTTCGGCGACGACCGTGGTGTGCGCCGTCTCCGCGTCCTGCCACGCGCGTGGTGCGACGGCGCGTTCATCACTCTCACGCTGTGCACGACGCCAAGCGTCCGCAGCATCGGAAAGGCGGCGCCGACCACGCCCATCGCCGACCAGCGACTTTGCTTCCTCATCGAGCCGGGCCAGTGCGGCACGAAGGTTGAGCAGGCCAGCGCCAGCGAGAAGGCTTTCTCCGACCTCGCCGCCAAGCCGCAATAGTTCCCGGCCGCCTTCGCGCAGCCGCGCGCCATCTAGGCCGAATCCGCGTTCGAACAAGTCGCGGCCGACACCCCCAAGAAAACGCCGCATCGCATCATCGGGTACAGTCTCGTCGTGGGCATCGCGTAGCGTATCGCGTCGGCCCTTGCGGCGGACGAAGCTGGCAACTGTGCCATCGCGCGCGGACAGTGTGATGCCTACCCGGAGATTTGGCGCTCCATGGAGAAAATCGAAGTCCGTGCGATGGCCGAAGCCGAACAGCGCGTCGGCGATCGCCGCAAGTGCAGTGGACTTGCCGGCCTCATTGGCACCGTGCACGACGTGCAGCCGCACATCCTCGGGGAACGATAATCCCACGTCGGATAGATGTCCGTAGCGCAGTAGGTCGAGACGGCAGAGCTTCATAGCTGCTCCGTGGCCGCCAGAGCGTCAGCGGTGATTTGCCAGGCGTCAAGCGCGAGGCGCCGCAGGTCCTCGGGCGTTTCGGGAAGGTCCAACGCTGCGCGCGCGGGTGCTGGTACCTTTTGACGGAGCTGAGCGAGGTGCTCCAGCAGGCCCGAAACCGTCTCTGGATCGTCGAGACCAGCCTCGAACGCAGTCCTCAATGATGCTGTCGAATCTGCGACTGATTGCGGCCGCGGACGCGTGTGCACCCGGACCGATTCCACCCAGAGCGCGCCGCCTGCTTCGATGGCGGCGTTGCGGCACTCAGCGGCAAGGCGGTCCGTATCGTCCAGCAAAGTGCCGTGCAGATCGGAGAAGCCCGTCAGCACCAGACGGGCCAGTACCGGCCGCCCCTCCGCCGCTTCAATGGCGGCGCGCACTGATGTCTCGATGCGTCCGGTAAGCGACACCACATCGGCCGAATCTGCATCGACGTCCAAGGTTGTCCACCGCAACACGTCAACGGCCCGATGCTCGACTGCGGTTACCGCCCCGTCCCCGACGGTGACCAAGGTGCAACCCTTTGCGCCGCTCTCTTTCGGATGCCGTCCCTGGATGTTGCCGGGGAACACGATCCAAGGTCGCTCCGACAGCACCCGTCGCGCATGGATGTGGCCAAGCGCCCAGTAGTCGTAGTTCTTCAACGTCAGCGATGCGACGTTGCAGGGTGCGTAGGTTTCATGTTCGCCGGGATCATCTGCCGAGGTGTGCAGCACGCCGATATTGAGCATACCGTCAATCCGGTCGCGATAACTCACTGACAGATCCTCCGGAACCGCTCGGTTCGGGAACGAGTGACCATGCAGCGCGACGCCGATATCCGCGAGCTGGAATGTCTCGCAGGCGCGGGATGAGAACTCGCGCACGTTGTCGGGCAGCTTAAGGTTTCTCGCAATCACTGAGCGTGCGTCGTGGTTGCCACGCAGCACGTAACAAGGCCGGCCCAGGCGTCGCATCTGCTCGGCGAAGAACAGCCCGGTCGAGAAATCCTTCCAGTCGCCGTCGTAGAGATCCCCGGCGATGACAACGAACGCCACATCCTCTTCGAGCGCCAGATCGATCAGGGCGGCGAAGGCGCGGCGGGTGCAGTGACGGATCACTGAATCCGGCAGATCGTCGCGTGCCAACAGTCCGGCGAGCGGACTGTCCAAATGAATGTCGGCGGCATGGAGAAATTTCATCGCTGTATCTTTAGCTGAACGCCAAGTGTAGGTATTGCAGAGTAAGGCTTGTGATTGCGACTTACCATAACACCCGTTATGCCTCCGACAACGGGTGTCGCGCAGCGGGAGGGCATGCAACGTCGAATAACTCGTACATTGCTTCCATGATCGCTTCACGCCGGTCGTTCGGCAGCGCCTGATCCTGGAGTGCCGCCAGCCAGCCGGCGAATTCCGGCGGGTCATCCGGTGATGGTACGGCAGTCGCGGCTTTGGTGAGCGCGTCCCGCTCAAGTGCGGTGGCTTCGCGCGCGTCGTGATTGCCGAGGATCGGGTAGCGGTCAGCCTCCCACAGCAGACGGAGCACTTCGCGGACAGTGATGGCGTGCGGCCCCCCTGCCCTGCTTCCAATGACGTTGGTCGAGGTCTGGTTCATCGGTTCACCGCAGCTTCTAGAGCGGCGATGTTTGCGATCACCGCGTCGAAGGCCGGCACGTCGCCGAAGATCATCACCGCCATCGCCTGATAGTCGGCGCGCAGCAGATCAAGCATGGCCGGCGGCGGCACGAGTGTGAAGCTGCCCGGGACGGCCGTGTCCTGGCCGGCGCGCTTGAAGAACATGCGCTCATGGCGTCCGCAGTCCACGGCCATCGCCAGATCAGTTGCCGCCCGCTGGCCGGTTTCCGTCCGCAGCATCCGGTCCACGTCGTAATAGTGCCGCGACACACGTTGTCCCCCGCCGCGCAGCACGCCGCGGTCTTCGAACGACCGCCGCAGACTGTGCAGGATCAGAATCTTGTCCCAGAAGGTCCGTACAGGATCAACCGTCGTGACGTTCGGCACCGTGAGATCGAAGCCCGGCAGATCGTTGGAGATGTAAGGACGCACGGTCAGCGGCGTATGCGGATCGAGGGCCGACTTGGCGCCGGCTTCGATCTTCACCGCCGGCCGGACATATGGATCATGATCCGCTACCGCCGGATACTGGATCAGCAGGGTCTGACCGTCGGCATCGTCGTCGTCCGGTACCACGTGCAGTGGATCGTCGCTGACCGGCAGCTTCGACGCCAGCCCTTCCAGCTGTATCTTCAGTGCACCGCCGATGAAGATCTGACATGCTTTGCGGATATCTTCGAGCCGCCTGTCACGCTGCTTTCGGCTCAGCGTTTCCAGGTCTGCAATTGAGGCCGATGCATTGATGTCCTCCCGAAAGACGGTGATGTCGATGTCCTCGGAGAAGCGTTCGATCAGGCCATA
>CAMDPA010000257.1 GCA_945903565.1 Devosia equisanguinis
CCTGCGGTATCCAACCCGCGTATCAGAGCTTGCCAACCGACGTCTCCGGCTCCGCCTCCCCTTCTGCGCGATCCTGCCCTACACTATCCGACCGAATCCGCGGCACGGCCGCCAAGCCACGCCCGCACCGCTTGACAAGGGACATCAGAGCCTACGAGCGGCGGCGTCAAGTGTCTCTTGCCGCCCTCAATTCCCAAACAGCTCCTTTAGAGTGCGCGCGGTTGAGGCTATCGATTGGGCGTTGGCGCGTTCCTCGGCCTTGTCCTTCGGCGAGGAGAAACCGTGGCCGGTGCCGCTGTAGAGTTCCAGTTGGAAGGGGACCTTGGCGCCGCGCAATTCCTGCACCACTTTTTCGACGGCAGCGAGCGGGTAGCCCACGTCCTCCGCGCCATGCAGGATCAGGTACATACCCTTGGCGTTCTTCGCCCAGCCCGGCTCGTGCCCGCGGAACGAACCGTGGATCGAAACGTTGGCCGCGAGAGGCGCGCCGGTTGCGCCGAACTCGATACCGACAGCGGCACCGAAGCAATAACCGATCAGCGCGATCTTGCTTGCATCGACCATCGGGTGCTTGGCGAGCGCATCGAACCCGGCCTGCGTCCGTGCGCGCATCAGCACGCGGTCGCCGGTATAGATCGCGGTCTGCGCCGACATCTCGTCGACGGTCTTGGGCAGGATGCCTTGGCCGAAGCCGAAGATGTCCGCAGCGAACACGGCATAGCCGAGCTTCGCCCAGATCTCCGTCAGCTGCTTGGTCTTTTCCGTCATGCCTTCGCGCGCGTGGATCATGAGCACGGCGGGCCGTTTGCCTGTGACCTTGTCGTCGTAGGCCATATACGCTTTGAGCTTGATGTCGCCGTGGCTGTAGTCGACCCACTGGCTCTTGATCTCGGCACGCGCGGAACCGGCGGCAAACGCCAGCATTGCGGCCAGGAATACGAGCAGTACGCGTTGCATCGTCATGCGAACCTCCCCTGATCGAGCTTGTGAGGAAAGTCTTGCGCAGCACAGATGCGAAGTCCAGATGCTGCCACTCGGCAGCGCGAGATCCCGCTCAGTTCTTGACGGCCATCAAGGACCCGGCGCTCTTTCTCGTGTGACGTGACGAATCGCCGGACGAGCCTCGTAGGCCGGATCGGGGGAGGAACACGCGATGACCGATACCACCGCGCACGCAGCACCGGCCTTGAAGCGCTCGCTCAGCTTGACGATGCTGGTGCTGTACGGGCTCGGCGTCACCATCGGGGCTGGCATCTATGTGCTGATCGGGGCGGCCGCCGCGCGCGCTGGCCCGCACGCGCCGATCGCCTTTCTGATCGCGGCAACCGTCATGGCGCTGTCGGCGGCGAGCTTCGCGGAGTTGGCGACACGGCATCCGGTCAGCGCGGGCGAGGCGGTTTATGTCGAGAAGGGGTTCGGCTCGCCTCGGCTTGGCATGGCGGTCGGGCTGCTCGTGATCGCGGCCGCGCTGATCTCATCGGCGGCGATCGCACAGGGCGCGGCCGGCTACATCGGCGTGTTTGTGAAGGCCCCGGAGTGGGTTCTGGTCGTCGCGGTGATCCTGCTGACGGGACTCGTCGCGGCATGGGGCATCTCGGAGGCGGTGTGGCTTGCCGCGATCATGACCGTGATCGAGATCGGTGGGCTGTTGGTCGTGATCGTCGCCGGCATCGGTCGCGATCCCGGCATCATCGCACGCGCGCCCGAAGCCTTCATCGGGCTGGGAACGGCTGCGGCATGGCCCGGCATCTTCGGGGCGACGATGCTGGCGTTTTTCGCGTTCATCGGCTTCGAGGCGATGGTCAATGTCGCCGAGGAAGTCGAGGAGCCCAACCGCACCCTGCCACTCGCGATCGCAATCACGCTGGTTGTGTCGACCGTGCTCTACAGCTTGGTGGTGTGGGTGGCGATCAACGCCGTGCCGCGCGCGGAGCTCGCGACATCGACAGCACCACTGAGCCTCGTCTTCCAGGTCACGACCGGTGCTTCGCCTGCGTTGATCAGCCTGATCGCCATCTTCGCCACCATCAATGGCGTGGTGGTGCAGACGCTGATGGCGGCCCGGGTGATCTACGGCATGGCCCACCAGGGCACCCTCCCGGCAGGTCTCGGGCAGGTTCATGCCACCACCCGTACGCCGCTGCTGGCGACCGCCGTGGCCGTCGGGTTGACGCTGGTTTCCGCGCTGGCGTTGCCGATCGAACGGCTCGCAGACATGACCACGCAGGCCATGCTGGTAGTGTTCGCGCTGGTTAATGCGGCGCTGTGGGTGATGAAGCGGAACGGCCAGGCCCGGCACGACGGCATCACCGTGCCGGTTATCGTGCCGGCGGCCGGCGCGGTCTCATGCGTGGCGCTGCTGGTCGCGGATCTCATTCGGTAAGAGTCTGATACTCAAGCGGAATCGTCGCCGTCGTCCGAGCGGCGCGGCGGTCGCGGCTCCTTCAGGCCGGGCAGCAGCAGCAGCGCGACAACCATCGGCGGCAGAAGGAACGACCAGCCCATCCAGTAGGACACGTCGCGGTTCTTGATGGCAGCGATAATGCCGGCAAGCAGCGAGGCCAGGATCGCGACTAAGCCACAGATTACAATGACTTGGACGGCCATGAGACAATTCCTCTCGTCCACCGGGCGGGACGAAATCCCAGCCGGCAACGTACCGTAACGTCGTGCGTGACTATGGCTTATTCAAGCTGCCACACATCGTTGGCATAGATTGTTGAAGGAAGCGCTCAACCGATCTCGAAGTCGAGGCCGATGTCGAGCACCATCGCCGAATGGGTCAGCGAGCCCGAGGAAATCAGGTCGACGCCAGCATCCGCGATGGCCCGCGCACTGTCGAGCATGACCCCGCCGGACGCCTCCGTGATCACCCGCCCGGCACACAGTTTGACTGCCTCGCGCATCTGGTCCGGCGTCATGTTGTCGAGGAGGACGGCGTCGATCTTGTGTTGCAGCGCCTCCTTCAGCTGATCGAGCGTGTCGACCTCCACCTGCACCTTGACGAGGTGGCCGACGCGCGACTTCACCGCCATGATCGCCTGGCTGATGCCGCCGGCCACGACGATGTGGTTGTCCTTGATCAGCACGGCATCGAACAGGCCGACGCGGTGGTTCATGCCGCCGCCGCAGCGCACCGCGTACTTCTCGAACGCGCGCAGATTCGGCGTGGTCTTGCGGGTATCGATGATAACCGCGTTGGTGCCCGCCACGGCATCGACGAACTGGCGGGTCAGCGTGGCGATACCGCTCATCCTGCCGACGAAGTTGAGCGCCACCCGCTCCGCCGACAGCAGCGCGCGGGCATTGCCCCTGACGCGCGCCAAGGGCGATTTTCCCGGCGCATTGGTGCCGTCGGGATGGACGATCTCGAACACGACACAGGGATCGAGCATGCGGAACGCTGTCTCGGCGACCTTGAGGCCGGAAACCGTGCCGGGCTTGCGCGTGGCGAACAGGCCGACGGCCTTCACATCCGGGCCGATCACCGAATTGGTGGTGACGTCGCCGGCCAACCCGAGATCCTCCAGCAGTGCTGCGCGCACGGCTGGCTCGATGATGGTCGGGGAAAGCTCGAGGTCGAATGTGCGGGCGTCTGCCATTGGTCGAGTCCGTTCCCGTCAGATCAGGCCGTATTGGCCACCATATAGGCCTGAAACGGTCTCAGGGGACAAGTCAAGTCCACGCCAAACACCGCACAGCGGTTACACCTTCGCAAAGTCGCGCAGCAAGACCGGCACGACCTCGCCGTTCTTCGTGGCCAGCGCGATCTCGCCGCGCTTCAGCCGCAGGGCGTCGGCGCCGAACAGCTCGAGCCGCCAGCCCTTAAGGGCGGCCAAGTCCGGATCCGCCTCGGTGGCGATGATCTCGAGATCCTCGGTGTCGGCGATCAATTTGGGCGCAACACGGTGGCGGGCCGCGGCCGATTTCAGCAGGACGCGGAGCAGATCGACGAGCGCACCGGCCTCGGCCGACAACGGCGCGTTGCGTGGCAGCGGGGGCAATGTCTTGGGATCCCGCTCGAGCGCGCGGCGGACCGCCAACACGATATCCTTGGCGCGGGACGAGCGCGCGAAACCATCGCTCAGGGTGCGCAACTCGCCGAGCTGGCCAACCTCAGTCGGCATGCGGTTGGCGATGTCGTAGAGCGCCTCGTCGCGCAACACGCGTGCCCGCGGCACGTCCTGGCTCTGCGCCTGCGTCTCCCGCCATCCTGCCAGCTCCACGAGCACGGCGAGGGCTTTGCGGTTCTTCACGCGCAGCTTCAAGCGGCGCCAGGCATCCTCGGGCTGGACCCGGTAGGTGCGGGGATCGGTCAGCACCGCCATCTCCTCCTGCAGCCAGCCGTGCCGTTCGCTGGCGGCTAGGTCGGCGCTGAGGTGGTGATAGACGTCGCGCAGGTGGGTCACGTCCCCGAGCGCGTAGGTCAGCTGGGCCGGCGATAGTGGCCGGCGGCTCCAGTCGGTGAATCGGGACGACTTGTCGACGTCGACGTCGACGATGCGCTTGACGAGGTTGCCGTAGCTGACGGATTCGCCGAACCCGCACACCATCGCGGCGACCTGGGTATCGAACATCGGCTGCGGGATGATGTCGGCCTGGGCGTGGAAGATCTCGATATCCTGCCGCCCCGCGTGGAACACTTTGACGACGGCGGTGTTGGCCATCAGCCCGTAGAGCGGCGCAAGGTCGATGCCCTTGGCGAGGGGATCGACGATCATCGCGTCTTCCGGCCCTGCGAGTTGTACCAGGCACAGCTTCGGCCAGTACGTGTCCTCGCGCAGGAACTCGGTGTCGACGGCAACGTAAGGGTGGGCCCCAAGCCGGGCGCACGCCGCGGCCAGCTCGGACGTGGTTGTGATCACATGCATCCCGGCTCGCTTATCGCCGTTTTGCAGGGAAAGCAAATGCCGCGGCACGCCCGACGGCGCCTGCCTGCCTGCCTGCGGGGCTTCCTGGGCGCCACTGTTCCCCAGGGCACTCCTGCGGGGACGTCAGGGATTTGGCCATCGGGTCAGGCTTGGTCGACCACGTCCGTGGACGATCGCCCTCCCCCCATCAGCGAAAAAAGAAAATGGGGATACCCTTTGGGCATCCCCCAGTTTTGACGACCCCGAAGCGAACGGGGACCGCCGTACGGTTGAAGCCAGCACGAACGCGCGTATCGCTCCAGCGCCAGCTTCGAATCTCTTCTAGCCGCCGCCACCCGGCGGCGTTGCCATGGCGGCAGCGGCATAGCGCCATCCACCCTCGATCACCTAGATATACTAAATAGAGGCAAGCCCCTAACGACTAAAAAAGAATACCACCCTGCACCAACACTAAGCATTCGCCGCACACGCTCTGCGAAATAAAAAATGAAAACAAATAATCGCGGCACCTAGATAACATCCCGCGTAAAAATACGCACCCCGCCATCCAGAAACGCCAACTTCCAACACGACTCGTACCTTCACTTAGTTACCCTACGCGGCGCTCGCCAAATCAAGCCCTCGTTCAGGTTCACCGAGCCCCAAAACGATACATCGTCGGGCAACATCCTCTTCTTTCACCGCTTACATTATGCACTCGCACAGTATTTTCCCCAGGCTGAAAGTCACAACTTGCATCGGGGCGGCACACAGCGAAAACTCTCCGCAACATTTGCGCATCAAAATAAGTACAAACGATCATTATCGAAACAAACGTTCAATCATTCGTCACACACGATGCCACCACCAACCTTCCATTAACGCGCCTCAACATTACCTCTTCGTTTTTATTAGCCAACACCAAAACAACCCAAATATCATTTCAACAAAAAGCCAGATCCATAAAATTGTAACTTCTAAAAAGAGGCACTTCAAACAATTATCGGGCACCTTATCCCCAGGAAAATTCGCTTAGGGAGCTACCGGCAATGAACCTTCATCCCACTATCAAGAACCTGCTCGGTAACGAGCGCGGCAACATCATGATGACGTTTGGTTTGACGTCGATGGTCGCTGTGGCAGCGATCGGCGGCGCCCTCGACTTCGGCCGCGCCTATAATCACAAGTCCAAGATGCAGAACGCGCTCGACGCGGCCGTCGTCTCAGGCGTCGCCAAGTATCGTGAATCGAACGATTGGGCCGCCGCCAAGGCCGAAGCCTCGGCGATCTTCAGCGCTGTTTTCAATAACGCGGTGTCACCAACCACTGACGCTCCGAACCCCACAGCCGGTCTTGACCAGCCGCTCGTCACCTTCACTCAGGCCGGCACGCAACTCGCCGGCAGCGCGACCTTGACGGCCAACACCCCGTTCATGAACCTCGTGATCGGCACCAACCTGACGGTAAGCGCCAACAGCTCGGCCGTGCCGCCCTCTGGCAAGATTCTTGAGGTCGCCCTCATGGTCGACCTCACGGGATCGATGGGCTGGACGGCCGCCACCGGCACCTCCACCGGCACAAGCGCAGCCGCCGTCGGATGCGAAACGGTCGCCAACCCGACCAAGAAGATCGATTACCTCAAGTGCGCGAGCGAGGATCTGTTCAACATCCTGCTGCCGGCCAACGGCGCGAATTCCGACAGTGTCCGCATCGGCGTCGCGCCGTTCGCCGACTATGTGAACGCCGGCGAGTTCGCTGCCGAAGTCACGGGCAAGGACGAGACCGGCGGCGCCTATGCCAACGGCACCAACCTCGCCAAGACGAAGCAAGCCGCGACGTTCTCCGGCACCTACTCTGGCTGGACCGCCGGCACAGGCACGGGCAACCAGTTCGGCGCGATGGGTGCAACCGCCACTTCAGGCTCCACGAACACGGCAGCCGGCGCCATATTCAACAACAGCTACTGCGCGAACCCGGGCGGCCAGCAGGCCACTATGCATAAGCGTGACGGCCTGACGTACGGCATTCAGGTGCCTATCGCCAGCTCCAACACCTACACCGGGGCCGCCCCCACCGGCTTGACCAAGCAGTCGAGCGGAAACTACGCCCGCGCCAACCAGTGGAACGTGACCTACGGCGCCCACTTCAACTATAGCGGCAACCTCTACTGGTATTCGTCGACCAGCAGCGGCTACTTCGCTCCGATGGTTTCAGACCCGACCAGCCTGACCATCCAGACCCGCACCGCAGACGGACATGATGGCAATGTCGGTGTCGGCGTCTACTACGTAGGCTCCAGCTCAAATCCGACCGTACCTTCCTACCTGAAGAAGAACACCGGCGGCTTCTGGCGCGTGACCAGCATCAAGACCGACGGCACGTTCAACTACGTGTGGGATGATGACAGTTCGTCCTCGGAATACACCTACTACCTGCCGCTCTACACCTCGCACACGACCGGCGTCGCGCCGGGCTGCGAATCCGCTGTCGTCGCCCAGCCCTCGAGCAAGCTGATCTCATGCGTCACCGAGCGTGTGAACGGCAATAATGGCTCGCTGGACTACACGGACGATGCGCCGACAACCGGCAAGTTTATTGGACCATATAACCACGGCTCGACCTCCAGGTCGAACTACAGCTCGGACGGCAAGTGCTACGTGGCAGGGCGTGAACTGCCAGCGGTAATCCCGCTGACCAACGATCGGTCCAAACTCGACACCTTCGTGGAAACGGCGACGGTCGGCGGAGCTAAGAGACGGCTCCACAATTTCGGACGGTGCGATGAGTGGAATCTCTGCCTGACAGCGCGCACGGTTGTGCGTGCGAATCAGGAGCCAGAATGACGAAGCGAACACGCCGGAACCACTCACCGGACTTCAAGGCCAAAGTGGCCCTTG
>CAMDPA010000258.1 GCA_945903565.1 Devosia equisanguinis
TCTTCGACGGGGTGGCAAGCTGCGGGCGGGCTGCGGACATGGGCCTTCTCCATCCGATTCGGATGGAAGCCCATCAATCACACCGACTCACCTCTTGTGAATCCCCTTTCTCTCTCCGCAAGCCCCTTTCTCGAGCGATTGCCCTGGCCTACCGTACCTCGAGCATTGACCACGCTGCGGATTTGCAGTGCGATCGGCTCGATTCGCGGACCGAAAGAGGATATTCTGTCACAGTCAAAGGCTTGCCGTTATCGTTTTCTAGGGTGCACCCAGAGGGGCGTCATAGAAAACAATCGCAGAGTACCCCGCGCCGCGGACGCGGGTGACCAGGCCGGCATATGACGCATCGTGTAAGCGCGGGCAGCGCAACAAGGACGGACAATGGCCTACAGAGGTGAAGATCTCGACCTGCGCACGCCGCAGGGCTGGAGCAGCTCCAACCGGGACACCGGCGGCGAGCAACCCAATTGGTGGACGCGATCGGCCATCTACAAGGGCGGCCGCGCCGACCCTCTGTGGGTCGACGACAACGTGATGGCCTGCTGCAATCACGCCTACGATCTGGCTGTCGCACATCGTGCGCCGGAGGTACGGCTGGAGCATCTCATCAATGCCCTGACATTGAGCGATGCTGCGGCCCAAGTGCTTGAAGCCCGCGGCCTCAGCCTTGCATCACTCAGGCGCGAAAGCGGCGCCACCATCGCCAACGATCTCCCCGCAGCCGCCGGCGCGCACACGGTTCCTAAGCGCTCCGAAGCGCTGGAGGAAACGCTGCGGCTCGCGGCCGACCGCGCCTATCCCCGGCGTACGCCGGTCACCGTAGACGATCTGCTGCACGTCCTGTTCGACATGCGCCGCGATCTACCGGGCGCACATCTGCTGCACCGGCACACGTCGACCCTGCCCGGCTCGCTCGCTGGCACGCACAGCGGACGCAACGGCGTCGATCATCGCCCCGATCTGCGCCTGGAGCCGCTACCGCATCTGGCGCGGCCCACCGCCGAGCCACGCTATACGCCGGCCCCGACACCGCGCTATGCCTCGCCATCCGCGCACGACTACTTCAGCCAGCCTGCTCGCGACCCGATCCCCCCGACGCGGGAGGCATCACGGGAGGCATATCGAGAAACCGTTCGCGAACCTGTTCGCGAAACGATGCGCGAAAACAGCCGCACCCTGCGCGAAGCCCCGGCCACGGTCGACAACGTGCAGAACAATCGGATCGAATCGCTTGAGCGCATGGTGCGCGACCTCGGCATCGATCTTGCTGCCGATCGCAAGTCGCTGCAGTCCCTGGTCTCCGATCTCCATCGGACCACCTCGGCACAAGCCGACGACTCCGGCCGCTTCCGCGGCAACCTCTCCGACCGGCTCACGGCTCTCGAAGACACCATCGTCAGATCGCACAACGAAACCGCTTCGCTGCCGTCGGCCTTGATGGATCGGATCAGCTTGCTGGAGCGCAGCATCGAAACGCGCATGGCCGACGTCAGCCGCTCGTCGGCGACGCCGCAGATCCTGCTCGACCGGCTCGCCGCCATCGAGCGCAACATCGAAATCCGCCTTACCGAGGTCGGTCGCGCATCGTCCGCGCCGCAAGCGCTGTTTGACCGCCTCGCGGCGATCGAGCACGGCGTCGAGGCACGGCTTACTGACATTGCGCGCATCTCGATGCAAACCGTCGAACGGCTGCAGGCGATCGAACATGCATCCCATCGCCCGGTCGAGGCGACGCTGTCGCCGCTGGTTTCGCTGCGTCTGGACAGCATCACGTCATTCGGCTCGAAAATCGAAGGGCTAGAGCGGACTTTCCAGGTCATTCTGGACCGGCTCACCGGGCTCGAGCGCAAAATCTCCACCCCGCAGGAAATGAAGGCGATCGACCTTGCGCCGGTACAGGCCCGGCTCGCCGACATCGAGCGCAACGTGATCAACACCGTGCAGCAGAGTACGGACCTGTCGCCGGTCACGGACCTGTTGTCGGGCATGGAAGCGCGCGTCGCCGGCCTCGAGCGCACGTTGGAGAACCGCAGCTCGGAAACCGGCCGCACTGTATCCTTCATCGGCGACCGCTTGCGCGGTTTCGAGGAAGCCATCGGCGGCCAGCGCTCGCAACTGACCGATCGGTTGGCCCAGCTCGAGCGCGCGCTCACCGCGTTTGCGGAAAGCTCCGTCACCAACGGCAACGGTCATGAGAACGAGCTCACCGAGGTGCACGAGGCGCTACTGAAGCTCAACGCCAACCAGCAGACGTTGGCCGGCTCCCTCGATCAGTGGCGGCTCGACAGCACCGGCGACCTCAGCGTGATCTCCAATCGCCTGAAGGTGATCGAGGAGGCGGATCGGACCCAAAACCCGCGAATTGAAGCGCTCGCCGAACAGCTTACCACGGTTCACGCCTCTCTCGCCAAGAAGGAGGTCCGCAAGGCCCGCTTCCGTCATTGGCTGTTCGGCACCGACGAATGGTACTCCGCGAGCTACCACACCAACGATTGGCGCACGCGGCAATCGGGCCAGATCGGGGCCAGCCAGAACGCCACCGAAAACCGTCCGCTGGCACGTCCCTTGATGAAGGCGGCGCAGCCGACCCCGCCCGCGCCACCGCCATCGGTGTTCCGGCGCTGAGCGCAAGCCAAGCCCGACCCCGCTACCAACCGAACTGATCCGCGCGAGCGCCACCAACCATGGCGCTCGCGCTTTACGTTGGGATAATTGCACTCCTCCAATCCCCGGAGTGCATGGCAAGCAGAGCCGGTGAGCGGGAGCAGATGAGCTAAGGGTTGACACGATCCTTGCTCGGGGCTCCATTCTGGCAGCGGAAAACGGCCAAGACGATCTGCATACGAACGCAAGCGGCGGAGACCCCCACATGAAAATCGCATTTTTCAACGACTACCGGCTCGGCCTGGTCAAGGGCGATAGCATCGTCGACGTCACAGCCGTCGTCGCTGACATCCCGCGCATCGGACCGCATGATGTCATCAATGGTCTGATCGAACGTTTCGACACCTACCGCGCCAAACTGGCGGACGCCGAGGCCAAAGGCGCTGGCGTACCGCTCGGCTCGGTCAAGCTGCGCGCGCCGTTGCCGCGCCCGGTCAACATCGACTGCATGGCCGTCAATTACATGGAGGACGGGACACGCAAGGAACCTGCGCCGATCAACGCGTTCCACAAGTCGGCCAACGCCGTGATCGGACCCGACGAGACGATGGTTCTTCCGGATGTTCCGTCCACCGTATTCGAAGGCGAGGCGGAACTCGCCGCCGTGATCGGCAAGAAAGGCTTCAACATCTCCGCCGCCAACGCGATGAGCCACATCTTCGGCTACTGCAATTTTATCGATGGCTCCGCGCGCGGCCTGCCGCCGGCCGGCAATACGTTCTACCAGATGAAGTCGCGCGAGACGTTCGCGCCGATCGGGCCGTGGATCGTCACCGCCGACGAGATCAAGGACCCCCACAAGCTCAAGGTGCAGCTGTGGAACAATGGCGTCTTGAAGCAGAACTTCAATACGTCGGACATGGCCCACAAGATCCCGCGCTGCATCGAGTTCGTTTCGTCGCTGCACACGCTGATGCCCGGCGACATCCTGGCGACCGGCACCAATCATCGTGGGCTGCATGCCTTCCAGGACGGCAACAAGATCGAGCTGGAAGTCGAAGGTTGCGGCCGGCTGACCATCAAGGTCGCCGATGCCTTGAAGCGCGTATGGCAGATGGAGACACGGCTGCAGCGCCAGGACAAGGGCCTCGAGCCGCTCGCGCCGCAGACGTCGGGCAAGTACGCCAAGGCTTGAGGCCTAATGCGTTGCGTCGCACGTGGTGCCCAAGGGGCTATCCGCCCCTTAGAACCCGGACCAGAGGCACCGCCCCTGGACCCGCTGCTTGACCGGAAGCGGTAGCTCGGGTTGATTGCATGAAACGCGGTTTCATGTTGCGCTGGAAGTGCCAGCGAGAAGGAGTATTGCAATGCCAATCTCAGTCGTGCCGCTGCATCCCGCGATCGGCGCCGAGATCAAGGGCGTCGACCTCTCCAAGCCTGTCGACGAGGCGACCAAGGCCGCCATCCGTAAGGCGTTCGAGGATCACGTCGTGGTTATCTTCCGCGGCCAGGATCTGAACGAGCAGACCCAACTTGCCGCCGGCTCGATCTTCGGCAAGGTCGCCGAACGCAAGCGCCCCAACGTCGGCAACCTGCCCGGCGGCGACTACGACACGCCGTTCATGCTGGTCACCAACATCGTCGAGAACGGCAAGCCGATCGGCGCGTTCGGCGACGGCGAGATGTGGTTCCACCACGACACCAGCTATTATCCCGAACCCCATCGCGCCACGCTGCTCTATGCCGTGAAGCTGACGACCACGGGCGGGCAGACCTGCTTTGCCAACCAGTACAAAGCCTACGAGATGATCCCGCGAGCGCTACGCGACAAGCTCGAAGGCCGCAAAGTTCTGCAGATGCACGACTACAAACGGCGCGAGCGGCTCAACCTCGATGTCGTCGATCTCTCCAAGATCCGTCACCACGAGCAACCGCTGTTCATCACCCATCACGCCACGGGCCGCAAATCGCTGTACGTCTCGCGGCTGATGTCGAGCCGCATCGAAGGCTTGTCGAAGGCGGAAAGCGAAGCAGCGCTCGAGCAGCTCTTCGACATTTCAGAGGATCCCTCGATCGTCTACGAGCACGACTGGAAGATCGGCGACCTCGTGATCTGGGACAACTGGGCCTCGATCCACATGCGCAAGGACTTCCCGCGCGAAGAACCTCGCCTGATGCGCCGCCTCACCATCGAAGGCCAAGCGATGCGGTTTTAGTCCCCCAACGCCGTTTTCAACCGCTGGTGCTGGAAGCCTGCAATTTCAGCCAATTGCTCATACTGCTCGGCCGCTGCCTTGCGGTCGACCGCGCTGGAGCGCACGGCCGCGATCATCAGGTTCTTGGATGTGTGCTCGGATGAAACGAACTCGATCATCCGCACCTCGTAGCCGTGCGCTTCCAGCAAAAGCCCCCGGCACGCATCCGTGAACAGGTCGGCCTGCCGCTGCTTGAGCAGGCCATACTTCAAGAGCCCCGCCAGCGGCGTTGCCCGCGTTTCCAACTGAGGCGCGATCTCGTGCTGGCAGCATGGCGCACAGATGATCATCGCCGCCTTGCTCGTGATGCCCAGGTGAATCGCATCGTCGGTGGCCGTGTCGCAGGCATGCAGAGCGATCAGAATATCCAGGGCATCAGACGTTTGCTTTTCGGCCCGACCAGCCTCGAACGTAAGCCCGGCGATATTGCACAGCGCGGCGATCGCGTTGCACTTTTCAACGAGCACGCGATTTGCCTCGATACCCAGCGTTACCGGCGAACGGCCTAGCCGCTTTGCAAAGTGTTCGTGCAATGCAAACGTGAGATACCCCTTGCCCGAGCCGATATCGACAATACGCGGTTGCGTGGCATCTCGTAACTGTGAGCCAGCCAGCAACTGGTCGAGGATTTCCACGAACCGGCAGACCTGCCGAAACTTCGCGTACATCGACGGCTTGACCTGACCGTCCGCGTGCGTCACGTCGAGATGCGCGAGGTAGGCAGCCTTCGGATCGACCAGATATGATTTCTGGCGATTGTGCTCGGTGGAAGGCGCCTGCGTCAGTGTGGGCTTGCCGCGCGTTATCCGGCCGATCCGCTTCTTGCTGTAGGCGAGCGCTATGTCCTCGCGCGACGTGAACAAAACCGCACTGTAGTAGTCGGCACCGATCATCCCTGAGAGCCGCTCGATCGCCGCATCGGGGTGCTCGTTCTCCGTGACGACCTGCGTACCGACGCTGGTTACGAACCGGAGGTTTGGCTGCTCCTTGAGCATCACCAGAGCCACGACGCATTTGCGCGCCTCGCCTTTTCCACGGTACTTGCCCAGTGTGATTTTCAGAAACGAGCCATCGGATACGCCCGAGCGCACGATGTCGAGAAACGAGGCCGTTTCGTTATCGGTCGGCATTTTTTTGCGGGTCCAGCTCGCGATGTGCTCGATAGCACATACTGCTGCAGACGAACGGGATCGGCACCATTCGTGTCAAGCCTTCACCTGCCGCCCCAGCCATTCCGCCGCGGCGCTCACGCCGCCCTTGCCGTGCGGAATGCCGAGTGCGCCGAGCGCAACCTCCACGACGCCGAGCGTGCCGAGCACCATCGGCGCATTAACGTGACCCATGTGGGCGATGCGGAAGCCCTTGCCGGAGAGATCGCCCAGCGCGCGGCCGAGCACCACGCCGCAGCGTTGGTTGCAATAGTCGAGCAGGGCTGCTGCATCGCTGCCGGGACCGGCGCCATCGAATCGCACCGCCGTCACGGTATTCGAGCGCTCGGCCGGTGCCGCGACGCTGAACGACAGCGCGCCGGCCTCCGCCCACACTTCGACGGCGCGCTGCACCGTTCCCGCCAGCAGGCGATGCCGCTCGAAGATCGCGCCGAACCCTTCGGCAAAGATCATTTCCAGCGCCTTGTGCTGGCCGAACAGCAGATGCTCGGGCGCGGTGCCGGCGTACTTGCGGTAGTGCTCCTGCCCCTCGCGCGCGGTCCAGTCCCAGTACGGCGTGCGCAGTCCCGCCGTCTCGTGCGCCTTGCGGGCTCGTGCATTGGCCGCGACGAAGCTCAAGCCCGGCGGCGTCATCAGGCCCTTCTGCGAGGCGGCCATTGCAACGTCGACGCCCCATGCGTCCATTTCGAACGGCATGCAGCCCAGCGACGCCACCGCATCGACCATGAACAGCGCATCGTGCCTGGCCGCCTTGATCGCACGGGAGATCGCGGGAATGTCGTTGACGACCCCGGATGCGGTATCGATCTGCACCACGAGTACGGCCTTGATCTCGCCGCGCTTGTCCTTCGCGAGCCGCGCCTCGACCTCGGCGGGGCGCACCGCGCGGTGCCATTCGCCCGGGAGAACCTCGACCTCGCAGCCGAGCCCGGCGGCCACGCTGCCCCAGCCAACGGCGAAGCGCCCGCTGTCGAGGACCAGAACTTTGTCGCCCTTCGACAGCACGTTGGTAAGCGCCGCCTCCCACGCCCCGTGACCGTTGGCGATATAGATGTACGGGCGGCGCGCACTGTGGAGCAGGCGCCCCACACCGATCAGGATCGCTTCGGTGATATCGAGCAGCGGCCCCGCATAGATGTCGATCGCCGGCCGGTGCATCGCCGCCAGCACCTCATCCGGCATTGTTGTGGGCCCGGGTATGGCCAAAAACTCGCGCCCCGCGCTTACAGTCATGTCGAAATCCCCGATTCCATCATGGGCGCGCACGCTCGCACAGCCGACGCACCGGAAAAAGGCGGCACATCGCAAAGTGGGACGCGCAGACGTAGAGCTTGGGGGCTCAGGTGAAGTCGTAGTCCGTCAACCGGCGCCGGCGTTTGCGCAAATACAGCGCCAGCCAAATCGCGCCCCCGACCAACAATGCACACACCATGGCGACGATGGTATGCCCAGTGGTCCAAGCACCGATGCCAATGAACACTGCGAGCAGCGCAAAGATCGCACACAGAATGCACAACAATGCCGAGTATCCTGCACCCAGCACCCGGTCCGCCTTGTCGGGCCCAGCCTTCACACGATCGTTCGCCATGACCTGCCCTCGCTCCCACCCAGCGACTGCATCGGATCACTGAGGTGGCCCCGCTTGTTCGGACAGATTTTCCGCTGCGATAAGTGGAGGCTCTGCCGGGGTTAGACTGCCGAGCGGATCGGCAGG
>CAMDPA010000259.1 GCA_945903565.1 Devosia equisanguinis
CGGCTGGGGTATCTTGGGTCATGGCGGTTGTGGCGTAGCGTTGATACGCGGCACTCTTCGTCTCGACACCGAATTGTTACGTGAATCTCGCCACTTGCACCACAACTGCCAACGATTTTCCAAGGTCTGGTGCATAATCCGGGCTAGGAGTGTGTTCACGCGGCTGCCAAGGCCGCGTCGCAATTCAGGATCGTGTCGCCAAGCAAGGTAGAACAGGGTGCGCGAATGAGTCAGAATCCCACCGATCCAGCGGCTGCGGCCCGCAATCAGCGCCTGCGCCAGCAGGCCGAGCACCGCGCCATCGTTCAGGCGTCGATGCAGGCCAAGCGGTCGGGGAAAATGCCTGGTCGCGGGGCCTCAACGACCGGTTCTGAAGTCGTCACTGCGGTGGTTGTCATCGGCGTGGTCATTGCCATGCTGGTGCTTGCGATGCGTTATGGGAATTGATCCGCGCCCGGGGAAGATGCGCAATCGTATTGCCGGATAACGAGTGACTTGCCGCCATGCCACTATCGAGGGACCTTATATGACAATGCTGGGAATGACGCCCCCCGTGGTGCGGCAGCAGAGGTGGGGTGGGCTTTGGCTCGCAGCCACCGTGGCGACCGGCGCCGCGGTGCTCGCCTTCACCGTGCCTGTTTCGGCGCAAGCCCCCGGCAGCATCAATGCGGGCTTGCGTACGCTCGTCGATGGTAAGCAGCGCACGCCGGCCAACACCGCGCGCGATCAATTCCGACGGCCTTACGAGGTGCTGCAGTTCCTGGAGATCAGGCCCAACAGCACGGTGATCGAGATCTCGCCGGGCACGGCGGGGTATTGGACCGAGATCCTAGCGCCTTATCTCAGAGACCACGGTGTCTATGTCGCCGCCAATCCCGCGCCACAGTCGCCGGCCGCCAAGGCCGGCATGGCGAAGTTCAATGCCGAGTTTGCAGCCAAGATGGGGAGCGATCCGGCGAGCTTCGCCAAGGTGAAGGTGATCGACTTCGCGCCTGAGCTGATCGACTTTGCGACGCCGGGCAGTGCCGACTACGTTCTCACGTTTCGCAACCTGCACAACTGGATGGATCGCGGCGTCGTCGACAAAGCGCTGGTGTCGTTTCATCGTGCGCTGAAGAAGGGCGGCATTCTCGGCATCAAGGACCACCGTGGCCGCGCCGACCAGCCACAAGATCCCGCGGCGAAGAGCGGCTACGTGCGCCAGGACTACGCCATCGCGATGATCGAGAAAGCCGGCTTCAAGTTCGTGGGCGCCTCCGAGGCGGTCGCCAATACCAAGGACACCAAGGACTATCCGGTGGGCGTGTGGGCGTTGCCGCCGACCTACCGGATGAAGGACCAGGACCGTGCGAAATTGACGGCGATCGGTGAGAGCGACCGGTTCCTGCTGAAGTTTGTGAAGCCGTGAGGGCCGCGAAAAAGCCCCTCGATCTCAATCGATAACCCGGCGCCGGGGTGACCGTGTCCGAAGAACTGCCCGCGATCAAGACGATCCTTGAACGTCTGATCGCTTTCGATACGACGAGTCCCAACAGCAATCTCGCGCTGATCGAGTACATCGAGCATTATCTCGACGGTCACGGCGTGATGTACCGCCGGATTCCAGACCCGGTGCTGGCGAAGGCATCGCTGTGGGTGACGATCGGTCCCCAAGATCGGCCGGGCTATGTGCTGTCGGGGCATACCGACACCGTGCCGGTTACCGGGCAGGCGTGGACGAGCGATCCGTATACGTTGACTGAGCGCGACGGGCGCCTGTATGGCCGCGGCGCTGTCGATATGAAGGGGTTCCTGGCGGTCTGTCTTGCGCACGTGCCGGGGATTCAGGCCGCCAATCTCGCGACGCCCATTCATCTGGCGATCTCGTACGACGAGGAAGTCGGCTGTACTGGCGTGCGGCCGATGCTGGCGGAAATCGCGCGCGGTGCGGTGCGTCCGAAAGGTTGCTTTGTTGGTGAGCCGACACTGATGCGTGCCGTCATCGGCCACAAGAGCAAGCATTCGATGCGCGCGGTGGTGCGCGGCAAGGCGTGCCATTCAGCGCTGACGACGGAGGGCGTCAACGCCGTCGAGGCGGCCGCCGATCTGATCGTGTTGGTGCGGCGCAAGGCCGAGGCGCTGGCAGCGTCAGGCGCGCGCGATGGTGCCCATGTTCCGCCATTCACAACCGGGCTCACCACGATCGCGAAAGGCGGAATCGCCAACAACATCGTGCCGGACCGCTGCGAAGTGGAATTCGAGTTCCGAGGCATCGCGGGCGATGATCCGCGCGCGATCTGCGAGGCGGTGATGACCGAAGCGCGCGCAACGATCGAGCCGCGCATGAAGGCGGTCGATCCAGCGTGCGGGATCGGGTTCGAGAGCATCCTCGACTACCCCGAACTGGAGACCGACGCCGGCTCGGCGATCGCGTTGCTCGGCCAGCGCCTCAGCGGCAACGCGGGCACGGCGAAGGTTTCGTTCGGCACCGAGGCAGGCCTGTTCGACGAGATCGCCGGCATTCCCTCGATCGTTATTGGCCCGGGCTCGATCACTGAGGCGCACAAGCCCGACGAGTGGATCGCGGTGTCGGAGTTGGCGGCGGCGAGCCGGTTCGTGGCGCGGTTGATCGAGCATTGCCGGAGTTCGTGATTTAAGTTCGGTCAATTCGCTACGCGAGAAGGGCTGCTGCCCTTCACCCGCTTGGGGAACGAGTTCCCCAAACCCCTTCCTTTCTATGCTGCAATCGCGATAGCGAATCCCGCTGAATGATGGGTAGGGCTGATCTCTATTTTACCCCACCCGCCCGTCCGGCTCGCGGCGCAGCACGTGGCCGGGAAGCGCGCCGGTGTGCACGGCGTCCTCAACCACGATGTCGCCGTTGACGATCACGGTGGTGCGGGCACCCGAGGGGTACTGGTGCGGATCGGCGTAGGTGGCGCGTTCCTTGAAGTCGGCGGCGTCGAACATCGTCACGTCAGCGCGATAGCCGCGGCGCAACAGGCCGCGGTCGTGCAGTTTGAGTGCGCGCGCGGTGGCGCCGGTCATTTTGTGGACGGCGAGTTCCAACGGCATCAAGCCGAGCTCGCCGCAGTAGTGGCCGATCACACGCGGAAACGTGCCGTAGAAGCGCGGATGCGGCATCCCCTGCGAAACCGTGCCGTACGTTGCGACGCAGTTGCCGTCGGAGCCGACCATCGGCTCGGGTCGCCGCATGAGTTCGCGCACGTCATTCTCAGCGATCGAGGTGACCAGCACGCGCGTCGCGGCCTTGTCGTCGATGAGGTAGTCGCACACGGTGTCGATGGGATCCTGGCCGCGCTCGGCGGCTAGCGCGCCGATGGTGCGACCGACGAACTGCGGCAGGTTCGGCGTGATCGAGATGCGCACGTCCTCCCAGGAGCGAATGCGGCCCCAGTTGTTCAGCCCATCGCGGGCGATGTCCTCGGCGATTTTCGTGCGCGTTTCCGGCAGTTTCAGACGAGCGATCATCGCGTCCTGCCCGCCTCCCTGCACCCATTGCGGCATCAGGTTCTTCAAGGGATTGCTGCCGGCGGTGTAGGGATAGGCGTCGCAGTCGATGTCGAGACCGCGCGCGCGGGCGGCTGCCATCATGCCGAGTGCTTCGTCGACCTTGCCCCAGTTGTTCACGCCAGAGCACTTGAAGTGCACGATCTGGACGTGGATGCCGCACGCTTCGGCCAGCGCGATCGCCTCCGCGACGGACTCGATGACTTTGTCGGATTCATCGCGCAAGTGCGTGAAGTAGGCGGCGTTGTAGCGTTTCAGAACGTGGCCGAACGCGACCAACTCGTCCGGCTTGGCGTAACTGCCCGGTGCCGTGAACAGGCCCGAGGACATGCCGAGAGCGCCGGCCTTCAAACCGTCCTCCAGCAGGGCAATCATGGCGTCGAGCTCAGCGCTCGTCGGCGCGCGGTTCTCCATGCCCATCACCATCAGGCGAAGCGTGTTGTGGCCGACGAGCATGCCGGCGTTGACGGCGGTTGAGGGAAACGTGTCGAGATAATTGGGAAAGCTCGTCTCGCGGAATGGTAGCCAGGGTGCGCTGGGGGAGAGGTAGTCGCGCAGCACATCGACTTTGCCCGGCAGGGCCGGCGCGACCGAGAAGCCGCAATGGCCGATGATCTCGGTGGTGACGCCCTGGCGCACCTTGCTCTCGGCCTTCGGATTGATCGGCAGGGTGAAGTCCGAGTGCGTCTTGATGTCGATGAAGCCCGGCGCGACGACGAGGCCGTTGGCGTCGATTTCCTTTGTCGCGCGGCCGACGAGGTCTGCGCCTATCGCCACGATCCGCCCGCCGGCGATGCCGAGATCGCAGGTGTGGCCCGTGGCGCCGGTGCCGTCGATGAGGCGTCCGCCACGGATCAGTATGTCGTAGTCCATGGGGAATGCTCCTTGGTCGTGTTGCGGCGGGGCGATTGTAACGGCGGCGGGCGTGCGGGGAAAGTGCGGGGAGGGCGTTGACGTCGCGGAGCTTCGGCTGTCAATGATGCCGGCCAGCCGACAGTACAGAGCACCGCCATGACCGCAAATGTGAAGCGCCTCGCCTATTTCGAGAACTGGATCGACCCCGTGGCCGAGCGGATGCTCGAGGCTCGTGCGGATATCGATCTCGTGCGCCTTTCGTTCGATGCGGCGGAGGCCGATACATGGCGCGACATCAGCCGCGCGCACGGCTATCAGATTTTGCCGCGCGGGGATCTGCGTGAGCCGTGGTTCGGCAACGCCACGCTGCTTGAGCGCTGCCCGCGTCTGCTGGCGATATCCTCGACAGGTGCCGGGTTTGATATGGTCGACGTGGACGCGTGCACCAAGGCCGGTGTGATCGTCGTCTGCCAGACCGGCACCAACAAGGAAGCGGTGGCCGAGCACGCGCTGGGCCTGATGATTGCGCTGTCGAAGAAGATCGGCGTGACGGACAAGGCGTTGCGCCGCGGGCAGCCGGTCGACCGCTATGCCTTCACCGGCAATGACCTGCTCGGCAAGACGGTCGGAATCGTTGGATTGGGCCACATCGGTACGCGCGTGGCCGAGCTGTGCAAGGGCCTGCTGCGGATGACCGTGCTGGCGAGCGATCCCTATCTCTCGGCCGAGGAGGTTGCCGCGCGCGGTGCGCTGAAGGTCGAGCTTGCCGCGTTGCTGGAGCGTGCGGATTTCGTGACCGTGCACTGTCCCCGCAATGACGAGACGTTCGGCATGTTCGGCCGGGCGCAGTTCGCGGCGATGAAGCCGTCGGCGTTCTTCCTGAACACGGCGCGCGGCGGTATTCACAAGGAGGACGAATTGGCTGAGGCGCTGGGCGCCAAGCGAATCGCGGGGGCTGGCGTCGACGTGTTTCTGAAGGAGCCGCCGGAGCCCGATCATCCGCTCTTGGCGTTCGATAACGTGCTCGCTTCGCCGCATATCGCGGGTGTTACGCACGAAGCGATGCACGAAATGGCGCGCGCGGCGGCCGAGCAGTGGATCGACCTGTTCGCGGGAAACGTTCCGCCACGGTTGGTCAATCCCGAGGCGTGGCCGGCCTATTGCGACCGGTTCGAACGCGAGTTGGGGTTCATGCCCAAAATGCTGGGGAGTTGAAGCGCAGTGCACCAACGCCTGTCGCCGTGTCGACCAATAGGGTGAAAAAACTCGCCCTGAGATTGAAAACCAAAAGAGGGATCACTCCGGTTTTCCGGTGTGATCCCTCCCAATCTCGACAGACAATCTGAGGCGGGGTTCAGCTAAAGCACAGCCGACCGTCGAACTCACGGGCTGGACGGTTTCGTCACATGATAGATGATAACGCCGGCGCCGACCGCAACGGCAACGGCGCCAGGGACCAGTGTTGAATCGTGCACGCCACCTGTTCCGGGATCACCGTTATGGGCTGAATTGCAAGGAGAGGCTGCCTTTACCGTCGCTACTTTGCCGATCTGGACATTCTGGACGCAAGCGCCATCATAGCTAATTGTAGCGTCGCCCCCACCCGCGCCAACCATGACGCGATCGCCGGCCCGCAGTTCCTGTACGACTTTGGCGCGCGTAAAACCATTCCCCGAATTCACCAGAATATCACCATTTACAACAACAGACAAGGTTGCGGCGTCCACAGGACCAGCTGCAACTATCATAGCAGACAGGACTATCGCTAAACGCATCATCAGATCATTTCCGCTTGGATGGCCCAATCCATACGAATACGAAAGTTGGATGGCGCATGTACTTCGAATTTCGAGTCGTACTTGGTCTGATTCGCCCTGGGGTTGTCTAGGTGATTGGAACAGATTGTCTGGGCATTCGCGCCCTGATGTTCTCAGAATGCACCACCCATAGAGCGGTGAATTTTGGCGGGGGGCATCGCCGATACATCTGAGTTGAGTGTGACTGCCGCAGGTGCCGGTGATCGCAATGGATAAGTATGGTGTGTGCAACACTTTGATCTTGATGTCTTAATTTACCGCTAGCGTGGGGTGCGCCACAGTGGCGCTCGCAACGGAGCGTGCTCATTACGCGAGGAAGGAACGCGTTTGCGTGCGTGTCCAAGTGCCAATTGGCACACGGCTGCGCTGGGTGTTCGTGAACGCGGCGGAGGTTCCCGCGTCCAGCCAGCGAACGCAACGCGTCGACCAAGCTTGTAGGTGGGGTGGGCGCATATGAAAAGGGGCTCGTACCGGTTTCACGGTAGAGCCCCCCAATCAAAAAATAGGTTCTGATTCTGGTCGCAGCCCGTCATCGAGCCTTGACGTTATCGTTAGTTCACGGGCTGGAGGGTTTCGTCAGGTAATAAATGCCGACCCCAGCACCAACAGCAAGAGCAACGCCGCCCGCAACCAGCGCTGTATTTGGGATACCGGCTGCACCAGCCGCGGCTGCACCACCGGCTCCGCCACCACCTGCGCCCGCGCCACCTGCTGCAGCACGCCTGTCTTTCAGTGAATCCCTGCCATCACCGGATTCTGCGGCGCATGGTGCGACCGGCTTAACTGCCACGACGTGGCCTCTCTGAACCTGCTCGACGCAGGCCTGATTGTAGGCAATCGCAGCGCTACCGCCACGTGCTCCAACCATGACGCGATCGCCAGCGCGCAACTCTTGGCCCGCCTTAGCCCGGGCAAAGCCGTTGCCCGAATTCACAAGGACGTCACCCTCCATTGTGGACAAGGTGGCTGCGCCTGCCGGAACGACGGCGAACATCATCGAAACAATCAAAGCTGCTGAACGCTTCATTGTTACACTTCCTCTAGCTGCCCTGTCGCTTCATCAGCAACGCTCAGGGGCTTAACAACTGGACTAGCAGATACGACGGCCCCCGATCGTTGTCTAGACGGGACAGGGAACAGCGAGCGACGTTATCGATTGGTCTGTGTTTTAATTGCTTCAGATGATTCGTCATTGCAGACGTACGAATGAACGCGGTGAGGCGGCGTGCGTTGGCTGTGTCCGTATGGGTTGCCGGGTTCTTGAATCAGGATGTGTGTTTGTTTTCAAAAGGTAATTTGTGTCGTTTGATCGTCGGAAATAGTTCGGGGGCTGCCGGTTACGCGGGCCTTGAGGTGGCCCCGCTTGTTCGGACAGATTTTCCGCTGCGATAAGTGGAGGCTCTGCCGGGGTTAGACTGCCGAGCGGATCGGCAGGATGCAGTGTGGTCCGAAGTATGCCCGATCGGGCGTCATGCCGTCGAGGCTCGAGTGCGGGC
>CAMDPA010000260.1 GCA_945903565.1 Devosia equisanguinis
TTGCAACCACATCGCGATGAACCTGATGGCCACCACGAGAACCAAGTCGAGCCTCAAGCTCCGCCGCAAACGAGCCGGCTGGAATACCGGCTATCTCAAGGACATCCTCTATGGCGTGGGCTGATCATCTTCGAGCGATTCCCCTGGCGCGCCGTGGAACGCGAGGTCGAACATATCGATTGGGCGTGTCAGCGTGCCCTGCGCAAGCATCCGAAGCTTTTCCCAGACGTGCGGCTCCGGCACGAACGGCGCGAGGCCGAGCGTGACAACGGCGGCGATCGCCAGCCACCAGGGAATCCGATCGAGGCAGCTCATCTCGCCCCTCATGCAGCTTATGACGGCGGGGGCGCGGGTGGGCAAAAGTGCCGATGCAGCGAGCCGACGATCTCGCGTACGATGGGGTCGTGCATCGAGTAGTATGCGAAGTGGCCCTGCCGCTCGACCTTGACGAGGCCGTCAAGGCGCAAGCGCGTGAGATGTTGCGAGACGAGGCTCTGGCGCGCACCGATCGCCTGACAGATCTCGGTGACGGTCTTGCTGCCCTCCATCAGCACGCACAGGATCATCAACCTGTGCTCGCTTCCGATCGAGCGCAACAGCTGCGCGGCATCGGCCGCCGCCGCGTACATCTGTCGCGTGAAGTCAGACTGCGGCGGCGCATCGTCGCCACCGTCGACGGTCGTCAGATCGTCAATGTCCTCGCTCATCGTCATCCACCGCACGGCTCGAAGGAGCCTCGTCACCCCGCGTGCTGGAAATCCCGGGGCTTGTCAAGGTCCGGAGTGCGAAGTCATTGAAGTCGCGCTATTTCTTGGCGTCGCCAGCCTTCATCGTGTCGAGTGGCAACGTGGCTTCCGCCGCCATCTTGATGACGGCCGGTGGGGTTTCGTGTAGGCGCGCGACCAGCGAGGTCATGTCCTCGCCGCGCATCGGGCGGAACAGCTCTGTTTGTGTCTTCTCGGACTCGGCAAGCACCGCCGCATCCTTGACGAACGCGTCGAACGCATCGCGCAGCGCTTTCAGCCGGTCGGCGGGAATGCCGGGCGGGCCGAAAATCGGGCGGCCCATCTTCTGCGGCTCGAAGATCAGCGCCAGAACGGTCTTCTCTTCGTCGGTGCGCGCAAGCTGCGGCAGCGTGGGGACGTTCGGCAAATCCGGGTGTGCTTCGAACGCATATTGGAGGAGGATGTTGACCTTCTTCTCCTTGAGCCAGTCCGGGCGCACGGATTTCAGCGATCCGTAGTTATAGCCCCCGATGCCGCCAACCTCGCCGCGTTCCAGCGCCAGCACCTGGCCGGCACTGCCGGGATAGCCGGTGACGGTCTTGATCTTCATGCCCAGCAGGCGGTTGAGTGCGATCGGTGACACCGCGCTGATGTCGGTTGCGCCACCGGCACCGATCACGAGCTCGGTTTGGTAGAGGTCCTTGGCGGTCTTCACGGGATGCGTGTGCCAGGCGATGGCGGTCGCGACCTCCGCATTCATGCTGCCGATCCAGGAGAGCTGCTTGGCGTCGTAGCGCGCGCCAGCCGAGCCCATCAGCGCTGCGGTGGCGAGGGGGCCCGCGCCAAGGCCGATCACGCTGCCGTCCTTCGCTGCCTGGAAGAACAGGTGGTTGGTCATTGCGACGCCGGCCGCGCCCGGCATGTTCTGCACGACGATGTTGGGATTTCCAACCATCAGCCGGCTGAGATGGCGGCCATAGAAGCGCGCGTACGTGTCGTAACCACCGCCCGCTGGATGGGAGACAAGCAGTGTGAGCTGCTTTCCCTTGTAGAACTCGGCCGCCGTTTGGGCGTGGGCCGGGGCCAGCGGGGCGAGCAGCAGCAGGGCGGCGGTCAAGTTGCGGAGGGCGGATTTCATCGTGCGGGTCTCGTTCGCTTGCGGGGGCGGTTTCAATCGGGAGCGGGGTGCTTGTAGCACGCGGGAAGGTGTGTGTGATCGGTCATCCGGCAGAGCCTCGTCAGGCACGCTATTGGCGCTTTTTGGGGAAACTGCATAGTCTGTGCGGACGCCACCCGCCTCCATTCGGCAAAGGAGACACCGGAATGTACTACGACACCGCGAAGAACAACCACGGGCTCAAGCACAACCCGATGAAGGCGCTGGTGACGCCGCGCCCGATCGGCTGGATCTCCACGCTCGACAAGAACGGCGTGGCCAACCTTGCGCCATTCAGTTTCTTCAATCTGGTGTCGGACATTCCTCCGTGTGTGATGTTTTCCGGTGGCGGCCCGAAGGACAGCTGGAAGAACGCGCAGGATACCGGCGAGTTCGTGTGCTCGCTGTCGACCTGGGACCTGCGCTACGAAATGAATGCGAGCTCTGCGGAAGTCGGCCCGGAGGTCGACGAGTTCGCGATCAGCCGCGTCACGAAGGCCGAGTCACGTTTCGTGAAACCGCCGCGGGTGGCCGAAAGCCCGGTCGCGCTCGAATGCAAATACGTCTCGACGACGACGACGCCGCGCCACGAGAAGACCGGCAAGATCCACCATCTCGTGCTTGGGCTCGTCGTCGGCGTCTACATCGACGACCGCTTCATCAAGGGCGGTCTCGTCGATACCGGCGCCATGAAACCGATCGCTCGCATGGGCTATCGCGACTATGCGGTGGTGCTCCCCGAAAACGTGTTTACGCTGGGCCTTCCCGAGCTTGATGCGAGGGGGAACGTGACGGGCCCGTGGGAAAAGGTCGACGCCTGAGCCGCCTCGATGTGCCAGCGCGAACCACACGGTTGCGCACCGCCGCGACTTCGCAGACGATGGGGTGCCGCGCGAGGCGTCACCGGAGGAAGCGATGTTCTACGAGCCCGACAAGAATAACCACGGCTTGCCGTTCAATCCCTACAAGTCGATCTGCGTGCCCCGCCCGATCGGGTGGATCTCGACCATCAGCACGGACGGTGTCGTCAACCTCGCGCCTTACAGCCAGTACAACAACCTCGGCTATGACCCGCCGTACGTGATGTTTTCCGGCGGCGGGGGTGGCGGCTCGGGCCTTGGCCGCAAGGACAGCGTGCGCAACGCGACCGACACGGGCGAGTTCGTCGTCAACATGGCGACGTGGGAATTGCGCGAGCAGATCAACATCACGTCGCAGTCCGTGCCGTCGGACGTCGACGAGGCGAGACTGGCGGGGCTGGAAATGATCCCGTCGCACATCGTCAAGGCGCCGCGCGTAAAGGCTTCGCCTGTGCATCTGGAGTGCAAGCTGCATACGATCGTGGCATTGCCCGGCCGTACGCCCGAGCAGGTGCATCACGTGGTGATGGGCCGCGTCGTCGGCGTTCACATTCGCGAGGACGTGCTGACCAAGGACGGCAAGCTCGATGTCGTCAAGATCCGGCCGCTCGCGCGCATGGGCTATCTCGATTACACCAGCGTCGAGTCCGTGTTCACGATGCCCCCGACGGGGCCGGGGCTGGAAGAGCGGCTCGCGGGACTTGAAGGGCGGCCGAAGATTTGAACCGCCTCCCTCTCCCGTCTGAAAGGCGGGGAGAGGGGACGCCATCACCCGCCACTCGCGGTCGCCTTTTTCATCCGCTCGACGATGGCGGGCGGGGTGGCGTAGATGCGTGCCACCAGCGCCTGGATTTCGTCGCCGGGCGTGGCGTCGAGATCGAGCTGCGCGCGGCTCGCTTCGGCCTGCATTTCCTTGTCCGCGATGGTTGCCATGAACGCCTTGCGCAACGCCGAGAGCCGGTCGGCGGGAACTTCCGGCGGGGCGATGAATACGCGGTTGATCATGCTCTGGGCGTAGAACACCTCGGCGACCTTGCGGTCTTCCGGGTTCTTGATGAAGTCGGCTGCAAGCGGCGCACCGAGCTTTGTCAGAACAGGGTTTGCGATCACGTCGTCCTGCACGAGAACCTTGAACTCGCCGCCGCTGGTTTCGACCCCGGGATACTGCGGCTTGGCGCTCGACCAGTTGAGGCCGCAGGTGCCGTGCACCTCGCCTTTCTGCACCGCCAGCGAGATTTCGCGCGAGCCGGGATAGCCCGCGACCAGCTTGATTTTCGCACCGTAGAAGTTCTTGAGGAACAGCGGATAGAGCGTCAACGCGCTGCCGGGGCCAGAACCGCCGACCACCAGCTCCGTCTTGAAAATGTCCGCGAATGTCTTGACCGGGGCGTCGGCGCGCACGATGCACACCTGCGTTTCAAGGTTGGCGTTGCCGAGAAAACTGAACCGTGTCGGCTCGAACTTGCGGCTGCCGCCTGCCAGCAACGGATCAAGGATCGCGCCGGCCAGCACGTTGCCGAACTGGGTGCCGTCACGCACAGCGGCGGTATAGATGTGCGCTGCCGCGACCAGCGATCCCGCGCCCGGCAAGTTCGATGGCACGACCTTGGGGTTGCCGGGAATGTGCTTGCCGATATGGCGGGCGATGAGGCGGCCATAGCTGTCGACGCCACCGCCGGGCGAGGAACCGATGATCACCGTGACCGTCTTGTCGCGATAGAATTGTGCCACGGCGTCTTGTGCGAGCGTTGGGGCAGCCGATGCGGTCATCGCAGCAACCGCTGCGGCACTGATGCCGAGAACGTTCTGACGCATGCTTCCCTCCCGCGATTGTTTCCTCAAGCGTAGCATCAATCGCGGTCAGCGTCCGCCCTTGGCCTCGATCAGCCGGGCGATCTCCTTGAAGCCGCGCTTCCTGGCATGCGCGAGCGGCGAGACGCCGTCCTTGTCGGCGATGTTGGGATTGGCGCCGGCCTCCAGGACCAGACGCGTCACCTCGACATCACGGGGGCCACCTTGGCTGAGCACCACGATCTCCAGGAGGCACGTCCAGCCGAGATTGTTGACGTGATCGATGGCGATCTGCGTGGTGAGCAGTACCTTCACGGCCTCAAGGTGGCCACGCTCGCACGCCGGGATCAGCGCGTTGCCGCCGAAACGGTTGCGTAACGAAAAATCGGGTCCGCGCGGGATCATGTGCTGCAGCATCGCGGCGTGACCGCGTGCGCCGGCCAGCATCCACGGCGTATCCTTGTTGGCGGCGACGGCGTTGATGTCGGCGCCGGCATCGATCAACAGCCGGGCGATGTCGGTATGGCCACTGGCGACCGCGAGCAACAGCGCGGTCTGGCCCTGGCCGTCCTTGGCGTCGAGTGGGGCCTTTTGCCCGATCAGCCGCGCGACCAAAGCGCGATCCCCGCGCGTGGCAGCACTTCGCAAATCGCCGGCCAAGGCAGGCTCTTGGGCCACCAGCGGCGGGGCAAGCGTGGCGATGAAACCAAACAGGAGTGCTGCAAGTCGTATGCTGCGCGCCATCGGTGGCCCCATCATTCGGCTTCAGTTTTGCGTCGCTGCTGCGACTGGTCTTCAATTCTGCGTCGCTGCTGCGACGCGGGCAACCAGCTCCGGCGGGCTTGCATACATCTTCCGGATCAGCGCCTCGACCTCCGCGCCCGACTGCGGGATGGCCTCGGAGTTCGACTTTGCAACTTCCTCCTGGAACTCCTTGGAGTTGATCGCATCGAGGAACGCTTTGCGCATGGCGTTGACGCGTTCCTGCGGTACGCCGGGCGGCATGATGTAGGCGCGCACGAGGACCGCCTGCGCCTGATAGAACTCGAGCGCCGCGCGATCGGCTGGTGACTTCGCACGCGAGACGCTGAGGGGAATACCGGCCTTGTTGAGCTCGGGATGGCCGGCGAGATTGTCCTGCGCGATGACCTTGAAGCCCTTTGCACCGGTCAGATATCCCGGAAAAAACTGGCGCACGGTGGTGAAGGCGAGCCCGAGGATGCCCTGCACTTCCCCCTTCTCCATCGCCAGCCCGACTTCCTTCACACCGGGATACCCGGTCACGATCCTGATCTTCGTGCCGAGCAGGTTCTTCGATACCATCGCCGTCTCGTGCACCGAAGAGCCGCCGCCCGGCGTGCCCACGATCAACTCCTTCGCAAACAGGTCGTCGAACGAGGCGATGCCGGAGTCGGTGCGCACGATCGTCGACAACGCTTCTGCGTTACCATTGCCGAGATAGTTGAAGCTCAGCGGATCGTAGTCGCGCTTGGCTGCGTCGATCCGGATGGGCTCCATCAGCGCGCCGGGCAGCACGGTGCCCATCGCAGTGCCGTCCTTGGCGGCGACGGCGTAGATGTTCTTGGCTGCGACCTTGCTGCCGGCGCCTGGCAAGTTGGTCACCACCGCCTGCGGGTTGCCGGGAATGTGCTTGGTGATGTGGCGGGCGAGCTGACGGGCGAACAGATCGATGCCGCCGCCCGCCGACGCGCCGGCGATGATCGTGATCGTCTTGCCGCGATAGAAGTCCGCAACCGCGTCGTGCTGCGCGTGCGCATCGGTAAACGCGGCCGAACCGGCCAGCGATGCCAGCATGAGCGCAGTTTGGAAGGTCCGACCTCGGGTAGCCATCGTGCGTCCCCCATTCCAACGTTTAGCTGGATTGAGGAACAGTCACGATGCGACGTCAAGTGCTGATCAGTGATTCAGCCGCGTCCGACCTTGACGCGTACGCCGGGACTTGGCCGTTCGAGCAACACCTCGCGACGGAAGCGAAACAGCTTCGCCGGACGGCCACCGGTGCGCGCGCGCACGGCCTCGGTTTCCTCGACGAGGCCTGCGGTCTCGACTTGGCGGCGGAAGTTCTGTTTGTGGAGGTTGTTGCCGAGAACGGCCTCCACCGTGCGCTGCAGTTCGAACAGCGTGAACTCGTCCGGCATCAGCTCGAACACGACCGGCCGGTACTTGATCTTCGAGCGGATACGGCCGATGGCGGTCGACAGAATGCGGCGATGATCGTAGCGCATGGGTAACCCGAGGCGAGCGGGGGCTGGGCCGTCGCCTGCGTCGGTCACGTCGCGGCCGTCGCGGTGGGCTTCTTCCACCAGTCCGGCCTCGTAGAGAAGCTCGTAGCGCTCGAGAACTTTCTCCTCGTCCCAGCGTCCGCCATCCAGTCCGAAGCACATTTGGACGCGCTCGGCGCGGCTTTGCGGGCGGGAGGATGTGGCGACCGGGCGTGGCCGCTCTGCCCAGGCCATCATCCGCGGGGCAATCTCGTCGGCGATGATGGCCGGGCGGCCGTCGCGCCAATCCTCCCAGGGGAAGAAGTCGTACCAGCCGCGCCAGACGCCACGCGTGGCTTCGGGCTGTTGGGCCAGCAGCGTAAGCGCGACATAGCCGATCGAGACGACGTGCGGGGCGGCATCCCCGGGTTGGGCGTGGCGGCCGCGGTCGCCGAAGGTGTAGAGCTGCTCGACATAGCCGAGCTCGAGCCCGGTCTGCTCGGACACCCATGTCCTGAGGCCCGCATCGAGTGTGCGGTGGTCGATCGGCGAGAACGGACCATATGGTAGCCCGTCGATCCCGCCGCGGATCTCGCCCTCCTGTCGCACGACGTGCGTCAAGGGCGCGTTGTCCCTGACGGCCAGGATCGCGGCGTTGAGCCCGATCTCGACCATCGCCCGCTCACGCCGCAAGGCGCGCTGCGGGTTGCTAAGGACAGATCGCAGAATAACCGCTACGAGTTTCCCGGTCTACGTGGGCTGATTGTATAGTTCCATTCGGGATGGAAGTCATCGCCGACAAGCTTGACCGCCGCCAACTCGGCTTTGCTGACCTTGATGCCTTTCTCATAGGTTCGCGTGTCGACGGCGCAGTCGATTTTCAATCCGGTTTT
>CAMDPA010000261.1 GCA_945903565.1 Devosia equisanguinis
GTCTGCCCTTCTTGGTCCGATGATCCGGGATAGCTTCGAGGGCTTGGAACAAGGTCAGCGCGTTCATCGGTGGTCTCCGTCGGGCGGAGACCGTTAGAACTCTGTTCGCGCCGCCATCATACGCGGTGAATTGAATCACCCTGCATGCGGTAGGCCTCAGGGGGAGAAATGGCCTGAACACCCACCAGGCGACGATCGATCCCAGCTCCCCAAAAAGGAAACACTGAGCATGGAAAAGCAGACTAGGCGAGGCTTCCTCGGGCTCTTGCTCGGGTTGGCCGCGGCCGGTGCCGCAAGCACTGTTCCAGCGAGCAATGCCGATGCGGCTTCTTTGGCCGACGGCGAGAGTTCGATGGTGCCAACGCAGGGCCGCGTCGAGGGTTCACCCGGCTTCCGTAGCGGCCGTACCGGTCCTGGAACCGGCGGCGGCAGAGTGCGTAGCGGCGGCGGCGCACCCGGCGGGGGCGGTGGTGTCCCAGGCACAGGCCCCGGCCCAGGCCCTGCACCAGGAGGCGGTGATCGCGGATTTCGCAGGGGCGACGACGGCGGCTTTCGTCGTGGCCGCAGTTTTCGCGGTGGCAGCTCGCGGACGGTGATTATCGATCAACCGCCGCCCCGCCGGCGCCGTCGCAGGCGTGGTCTGAGCCGCCTCTTGCGCAATATCAGCCGGTTCTGATCGAGTACGGCAATAATCACAACACTCAACGAGGGGCCAGAACGCGCGTCTGGCCCCTTTCCGTTGACGTGCGGCGTGTCGAGCCAGCCACGAAATCGCCTATGCAATTGCGGGCAGATATCCTACTGCGGACGGGATCAACCCCTGTCTGGCCGAGGACATGCCGCCGCCGCTGCCCATCACCAATGCCGATCGCGCCCGGCACGCGGCCGCCCTCATCGAGCGCGGTCAGCTCAAGGCGGCCGAGCGACTGTTGAAGGACGTGCTCAAGGCCGATCCCAACCAGCTCGATGCCTTGATCGCGCTTGGCGTACTGAGTGGAATGCGCGGCCAGCTCGCCGATGCCGTGAAGCATTTAAAGCGCGCGACGCAGCGCAGCCCAGCCTCCGAAGGGGCCCAGTACAATCTCGGGCAAGCGCTGATCCGGCTCGGCCGACACGCCGAAGCCGCGGAGGCCTTGGAACGAGCGGTGGCGATCGCCGATCAACCGCAGTTCCATGAGAAGCTCGGCGACTGTCTGCGCCAGCTTGGCAAGCTCGACAAAGCCGCAAAACATTTCGCCCGCGCGGTCGAACTCAGCGGCAACAGGGCCGGCGGCATGCTGCTGTCGAGCCTCATCGAAACCAAGCGGCGCATCTGCGATTGGGCTGGGCTGGACGCGCTCCAAATGCGTCTTCTGGAAACCGTTCGACGCGGCGAGGCTGTCGAGCCGCTGCTGATGCACTACGTCACGGAAGACCCGACTTTACATAGCCGAAATGCCACGACCTACGTCGACCACTTCCTCCGCCCGGCGATTGATCCCGCGATGCTCGCGCGGCGGTTCGAGCATCCGCGGCGCGAACGCCAACGGATGCGGATCGGCTATCTCTGCTCGGATTTCCGCAACCACGCCACGGCTCATCTCATCGCCGGCATGATCGAGCATCATGACCGCCAGCGGTTCGAGATCGTCGCGTTGTCGTATGGTGCCGACGACGCCAGCGACATGCGCCGCCGGCTCGTCGCCGCGTTCGACCGCTTCGTCGATTTGTCGCGCCTATCGTCGGACGAGATCGCGCGCAAAATCCACGGGCTCGGCATCGACATCCTCGTCGATCTCAACGGCTATATCGCCAATGGCCGCCCCGAGATTCTCGCCGCCCGCGCCGCACCGATCCAGTGCCACTATCTGGCATTTCCCGGAACGCTCGGCAGTGCGGACATCGACTATATGATCGTCGATCCCGTGATCCTGCCGAAGGGCGAGGACGGCCACTTCACCGAAGCGCTGGTGCGGCTGCCGGATTGCTACCAGGCCAACGACCGCAAACGCGCCGCGGCCGAGACCATGCCCTCGCGCCTGGCATGTGGCCTGCCCGAGTCATCCGAGACCAGTGTTGTACTGACCTCGTTCAATAACGCGATCAAGCTTTCGCCGGTCACCTTCGACATCTGGATGCGGATCCTCATCGCCGTCCCCGGCAGCGTGTTGTGGTTGTTCGCGGACAATCCGCACGCCCCCGACAATCTGCGGCGCGAGGCGACCCAGCGCGGCGTCGATCCCGCGCGTCTCGTGTTCGCCTCATACGCGGCTCCCGCCGATCATCTCGCTCGCCTGCGGCACGCCGATCTGCTGCTCGACAGCTTTCCATATGGCGCCCACACGACCGCCAGCGATGCGCTCTGGATGGGCGTTCCCGTGCTGACCGTGACGGGCCGCTCGTTCGCCAGCCGGGTCGGCGCCAGTCTCCTGACGGCAGCGGGACTGCCGGAGCTGATCACGCCATCGCTGGAGGCCTACGAGCGCGAGGCGATTGCGTTGGCCGGGGATCGCGACAGACTTTCAGTGCTCAAGTCGCGATTGACGGCATCGCGCGACACCTGCGCCCTGTTCGACACCGCCCGCTTCACGCGCCATCTGGAAGCGGCATACCTCGAGATGTGGGCGCGCTGGCTGCGCGGCGAAAAGCCAGGTCCGATAAACGTCGCGCCGGCAACGCTGGGTGGCTGAGCGCCTCAGCCGGTGAAGCGCCGGTTAGGGTGCGTCAGTACTGTCGCCACCCGTATGGCGCGGGTCTGTAGTTCAGCCAGCGATCCCGGTCACGATCGAAGTCCCGGCGCGACTGGAGCGGGGCGGCACCTGTAGCCGGCGCAGAAGGCGGTGAGACCAAGCGCCGGTCAACCCTGCTCGAACTCTGAGCGGCGAACCCTTCGACAACAGCCACCGTTGTGCCGATCTCGGTTATGGATGCGAGGTGCACCACGTTGGCGTTCAACATCCGAAAACAACCTGACGATTGGGCTTGCCCAAGCGATTTCTCGTCATTCGTGCCATGGATACGGTACAGCGTGTTCCCCAGATAGAGCGCTGTGGCACCCAATGGATTCTTCAGGCCGCCCGTCATTTTCTCGGGAAGGCTCGGGTCGCGCGCGCGCATTTCCGCCGGCGGATGCCAGTCCGGCCAGTCCTGCTAGCGACTGACCACCTCCGTACCCGTCCAATTGAACCCTTCGCGGCCGACCGCGATCTGGTAGGCGTACGCCTTGCTACCGGGCAACACGTAATAGAGCTGCCGACCGGTTGTATCGATCACGATGCTGTTGGCCGGGTAGCCGTGTTGAAACGCGACGACGGGCGGCGCAACCGGCATGATCAATGGGCGCTCACCCCCGTCACGGATCTCGTTTGGCCCAGCGCCAGGCTGCGCTGGCCGTTGCGGTGCGAAAGAGTTGGCGCGAGGTGGAGCGGGCGGCGCCCACTGCCATGGAACGACTTCGCGCTCCCATCGGTTGCGTACCCGATCGTTTGGGGAACGTTCGACGAATCCGTCGTCGCGCCACCGCCACGACTACGCGCTCGCGACCGCAGAACCAGACAGAAGGAAAGCGCACCCGAGCACCAGCGCCGGTGAGGCATTTCGCATGACGTTTCCCCTGATCTACGCTGAGGCCAATCGTCGTCGAGATAAACACCGTCACGTTCAAATGGTTGCGAACACGCCCCAGTTCAACCCGGACCACCCATTTCGCGGTATTCTGCGCGCCGGTATGTCCTGCTACCGCCGCCGCGCCACCGCAAAGCGCAGCGTCTCGCGCAGCACGTCAGCGCGGGCCCCCAGGCCCGCGATTTCGGCAAGAGCGGCGGCCTCGATTTCGGCCAGGCGGGCGCGGGCTGCCTCGAGCCCCAATAGGCCGATCAGCGTGGCCTTGCCGGCGGCAGCATCCTTGCCGGTCGCCTTGCCGACGGTCGCGGCCTCGCCTTCGACGTCGAGGAGATCGTCGGCGAGTTGGAACGCGGCACCGAGCTTTTCGCCGAACCGCGTCATCGCATGCTGCTCGGACAGCGTCGCATCGCCGATGCGTGCGCCGGCCAGACACGCGAAGCGGAACAATGCGCCGGTTTTCAACGCCTGCAGCCGCTCGATGTGGCGAATGCTGGGTTCGGCGGGCTTGCCGAGCTTATCGGCCTCCAGATCGATGCACTGACCACCAACCATGCCGCGCCCGCCGGACGCCTTGGCCAACTCCCCGACGAGTTCGAGTTTCACGGCTGGCGATACCACGGTGTTTTGCGGGTCTGCCAGCACCTCGAACGCCAGCGTCAGGAGTGCATCGCCCGCCAAGATCGCGGTCCACTCGTCATAGGCTTTCCACACCGTCGGCTGGCCACGGCGCAACGCGTCGTTGTCCATCGACGGCAAGTCGTCGTGGACGAGCGAGTAGCAATGCACCAGCTCCAGCGCCATGGCGATGGGCATCGCGGCGTCGGCATCGGCCCCGAACACAGCCGCGCTTTCGATCACCAGGAACGGCCTGATGCGCTTTCCGCCCGCCATGACGGCGTGACGCATCGCGCCAGCAAGACGTTCAGGCACGAGCCCCGACTGTGACTTCCCAGCCAGCATATCCGCCAGCCCAGCCTCGATGCCGCCTGCACGCTCCGCCAGCCTTTTTTCGAACGTCATCGGCATCCTATATGAGTCTGCAAGACTGGATTCTCAGCGTGGCGTACCCTGCGGCCCCAAGCCTGCGGTTTGCCTGCGAGCGGCGATATAGCATCTCCTGAGCAGGGTTCGCAAAATTGGCCTCACCGGTTTTGCCAGGGAATATCGCTACAGCACAGCACCGGACACATCAGGCTGAAGACATCGGCATGTTCGACCACTCGTCACCGGAGCGTGAGGCAACCGCACCCGCGAGCCACACGTCCCCCACCACATCGGGCCGCTTGGCGCGCAGCATTCTGCCGTGCCTGTGGAGCGCGCTGTTCAACGGCACCATCGTGCTGGTGTTGGCCGCCACCGCCCTGACGATCCTCGCTGCCATCCCTATCGCCGTGTTCCGCCATGTCGACCCGCCGGGCTCGATGCTGATGCTCGCCCAAAGCCTCGGCAGTCAGCAGATCGACCAGCGCTGGGTGCCCCTGTCTCGGATCTCGCCCAATCTCGTTCGCGCCGTGATCGCCTCGGAGGACAACCAGTTCTGCAGTCACAACGGCGTCGATCTGCGCGAGCTGGAGGCCGTGCTGGAGAAAGTCGAACAGAATGGCGAAGGCAGCGTGCGTGGCGGCAGCACGATCACCATGCAGGTCGCCAAGAACCTGTTCTTGTGGAAGAGCCGCAGCGTGCTGCGCAAGGCGATCGAGATTCCACTGGCCTTGGGGCTGGAGCTGATGTGGCCGAAGGAACGCATCATGGAGGTGTATCTCAACATCGCGGAATGGGGGCCGGGTGTATTCGGCGCGGAGGCCGCCGCGCAATATCACTTCCGCAAGCCCGCCAGCCGCTTGACCGAGCGCGAGGCGGCGTTGCTCGCGGTGGCGCTGCCCAATCCGTTCGTTCGTGTGCCGACCCGGCCCAACGCGACGGTGATCAAGGTCAGCACTGTCGTCGAGCGGCGCGCAAAGGTCTTGGGGTCGCGCGCGGCGTGTGTGGTGGGGCGTTAGCGGCGTGCCAGACGTTCCCTTCACGCCTGAAACCTGGGCGCTCATCGGTTTCGTGTTCTTCCTCGCCGGGCTGGTGAAGGGCGTGGTCGGGCTCGGGTTGCCGTCGGTCGCGGTCGGCCTGCTCAGCGTGACGGTCGGATTGAAGCCGGCGTTGGCGCTGCTGGTGATCCCGTCGTTCGTCACCAATGTGCTGCAGGCGCTGACGGGCAACGCGCTCGGCATGATCCTGCAGCGGACATGGCCGATGATGCTGATGATCCTCGTGGGCACGTGGGGCGGCGTGTGGCTGCTGGCCCGGCTCGATGCGACGGTGCTCGCGATCGTGCTCGGCGCAACCTTGATCGGCTATGCGGCGATGGGGTTCGCGCGGTTCGCGCTGCCGCATCCGGGACGCTACGAGCGGGCGTTGTCGCTGCCCGTCGGCGTGGTGCATGGCATCGTCGCGGGCATGACGGGGTCCTACATACCCGCCGTGCCGTTCCTGCAGTCGCTGGGATTGTCGAAGGACGTGCTGGTGCAGGCGATGGGCATCGTGTTCACGCTGTCGACGATCGCGCTGGCGCTAGCGCTCGCGGATCAACGGCTGTTGTCGCCCGCGCTCTTGACCGCCTCCACAGGCGCGGTGCTGCCGGCGCTGGCTGGAATGTTCGCGGGTCAGCTTGTACGCAGTCGTCTATCGGAGGCCCACTTCCGGCACGTGCTGCTGGGCGCGCTGATGGCACTGGGGTGCTACATCATCGTCCGGGCCGTCATCGGGTGATCTCGATGCTGCGCCGCGTGCAGCCGGCGGCGGGGACACAAATGGGTGCAGCCGCCATTAACGGCGCGGCTTCTGCGCCGTATCGAATTGCCCTGCGGGCAATGTGAGGGGCCTCGCCCCTCACGCTCCCCGACGTCATGCGCATGCATGCCTCTGGCATGACGGCCGCGGCCCTCGACCCGCTCCTTGGTGTCACGTTCGAGATTTTCCGTTGTGGCATAAAAGACGGGGGCCGACCTCTCGACGACTGCAAATCAGCACCGTCAGATGCTCCCCCTTCATTTCCCGTCATTCCGGCGAAGGCCGGAACCCAGGTCACGTCGACGCGAGGGTGGGGTAGGCGGAGGCGCGCTGCAACTTCTGACGCGCTCAGTGCGCCTTCGCTTTCGATCTCGATTTCGCGAGGGCACTGGGTCCCGCCCTTCGGCGGGATGACGGCAGAGGGTGGGGAATGGACGTCTGCCAATTTTTACGCCTAAAAAGACGGGCGGTCTGGCGGGTGTCCCGCCAGCGGAGCGCGAGGCTGGCCTCGCTCGCGCCCTCGGCGCGAATTCGTGGATGCGTGCGCAACGCTGACGGCCGATCGTCCACCTTCTTCTGCTCGACAGAGGCTGAAAACGGCTTCGACCATCTTCTTCACGGCTTCTGCTACGTTGAAATGACAGAACGACCACGTAGCGTGACGGTAGAAATGGAGGCCGAAACCACCCTCCTGTCCACCTCCGCCGCCGCACTTATCCCCGCCCACGCAACGTAGCGCATTCTCCTCAAATCCTTCCACACACGCCGGGGCGCAGGCTCGAGCTGGGAACCTGTGGGTGGGGGGAGTGTGCCGGATACGCCAGGGGACATCAGCTGCCTCTGGGGGAGTTCTGCCGGGCGAGGAGAGAATCTCGTTCAACTTCGGCTCTTCTGGATTCGCCGGAGGATGGTGGTACCGCGATCCGTAGAGAGGGCCCTCCCTCGTTGCACATAGTGGGGCGGCGATGGCCGCATCCAACTACTATTTTTTGAGGCCTTGCCGCCCCGCCCCTTGGTTTGCGCCACCCGACTCCGCTTTGCGGCGCCGGGGGATTCGTGCTTGGCCCGGCGACTGCGGCGCAGAATAGGGACAGCCGCCACAAATATGATTGTCTGAGAGCCTGTCTCGAAAGTTGTTGAGTCCGAAGAACCACATGTGATTCTGTTCGTGGCAACCGATTCGGAGGTTGCCCATGTGGACGGACGAGCAGCGCGAAACACACAAGCCGCGTAGAGGGCGTTACCCGAGTGACA
>CAMDPA010000262.1 GCA_945903565.1 Devosia equisanguinis
CTCTTTTCCGGCGAAAAAAGGAGGGGGTTTGGGGGACACGTCCCCCAAGCGGGTACAGGGTGGCAACCCTGTTCGCGTAGCGAATTGCGACCTTCGCTCTCGCTCTACCCCTGCAGCTTCTTCGCCCACCCAGCCAATGCGCCCGCATCGACATCGCGCGCGAGATCGACGGCTTCCTCGCCGGGAACGCGGATTTTCTTGAACTTCATCTCGGGGGCGGCGAGCGGGCGCGTCGCATCGATCCCCATCTTGGCGCCGACACCATCCCGCGTCGAGGGATCGAGCCGCGAGCCCTGCGATTCCGTCACGACAAGCAAATCGCGGTCGGCCTGGAAACGCGTCGCCACGGCCCATTCGACCTGTTGGGGATCGTGAATGTCGACGTCCTCGTCGACGACGATGACCTGCTTTACGTCGTAGTGGCCGGCGAATGCGCCCATCATGATGTTCTTGGCCTCGCCTTCGCTGCGTTTGGCGATCTTGACGAACAGGTGATAACGGCACACGCCGCCGTGCGACAGGTGGACGTCGCGCACACCGGGGAACGAGCGCTTCAGATGCGCCAGCAGCGTCGCTTCGCGGGGGATCCCGCCGAGCACGAGATGCTCCAGGCCGCCGCCGCCGATGGTGTGATACAGCGCGTCCTTGCGGCGGGTGATCGCGTCGATCTCGATCACGTGGCGGTCGGCCCGGTCGCCATAATATTGCGGGAACTCCCCGAACGGGCCTTCCGGCTCGCGCAGCTTCGTCAGGATGCGGCCTTCCACCACGATCTCCGCTTCGGCGGGCACGAGCATATCGCTGGTCTTGCATCGCACCACCGGCAAGGGCCGCCCTTGCAACGCGCCGGCGATTTCGAGTTCGTCCTGATCGAGCGGTGCGATGGCCTGCGAGGCGAGCAGCGTCAGGGGATCGACGCCGATCACGATCGCAACGTGCAGGGCGTCGCCTTTTGCTTCGGCCATATCGAAGAAATGGTTGGTATGCCGGGGTAACAGTAGCGCGCCGAGCTTGCGTGGGGCCGACACCTGTAACCGCACGATCGCGACGTTCTGACGGCCGGTGCGCGGGTTCTTGGCGATGATCAGACCGGCGGTGATGTAGGGACCGCTGTCGTGCTCGTTGTGGGTGGGGATTGGCAGGTCGCGCAGCAGATCGGGGCTCGTCTCCACGATCTCCTGCACCGGCGCCCGCTCGACCACCGCGCAGGGTAGCGGATTAGCCGCGGCGTGCTCGAAGCGGGCGAGCATATCGGCGTGCTCCACGCCCATCGCTTCCGCGATCCATTCGCGCGCGGAGACGAGGCCCGACACGACCGCAAGCGGATGCCCGCCAGGCTGCGGGAACAGCGTCGCTTGCCGCCCGTCGAGCGTCTTGGCGATCGCGGCGAGTTCATGCTTGAGCGACACGTTCGGACGCGCCACGGCGAGGCGACCCGTGCTGGCCAGATGTGCCAGCCAGTCGCGCAGTGTCGTGAACGGCTTGCGGTTGCCGCCGTGCTGGTGCGGCTCGGAACCGGCCGGCGTGGTCTTCTTCGGCTTGGTCGGCATCGTGTTCCCCATGCGGTCTGCCATGCGCAGTTGAAGCACACAGGACCCGGAAGTGGCCAGCGCCACGTTGACCGAGGCACGTTGACTGGGGCGGTGGTGTGGAACCCGATTTCGCGGACGGCGGCGCGGGAGGGCTGCAAGGTCATATAACATTTGAAAATCTAATGACGGATGTTTTCATAATATATGCATCGGCAATGAATTAACGAATCATTAACCAAGATTGGCAATTCTTTCACCAGTATGAACGCGCGTTTCCTTTTTCGTCGTCGGCCTTGTCGGCTCGAACGTTATCGGCGCGGGCCCTGGTGAAAGTCGTATCGCGTGTCTCCATCGGATCTTCCGTTGGCAGCGGCCGGTCTCGTTCTGGCCGGTTTCGTGAAGGGCGTCACCGGCATTGGGTATGCGACCTGCGCCATGCCGTTTCTGGCGATGGCGGTCGGGTTGCACGCCGCAATGGCGATCGTCGTCGTGCCCGCGATTGTGAGCAATGTCGCGCTGCTCGCCACTGGCGGTGGGCTGAGGGAAACGGCGATCCGGTTTCGCCTGTTCTACCTGGCGAGCCTGCCCGGCATAGTCTGCGGAATCCTGCTGCTTGGGGCCGTCGATCCCCGCGCCGCGACGCAAGGCCTGGGACTGCTGACGATCGCCTACGTCATACAGGCCTTCGTCCGTCCCGATCTCATGCTTCCAGCCCGGTATGAACAGCCGCTGGCGTTGCCGGCCGGTTTTCTCAACGGCGTGCTGACGGGCCTGACGGGATCGCAGATTTTTCCACTCGTTCCCTACATGCTCGCGCTGAAACTCGACGCGGCGACGCAGGTCCAAGCGATCAATCTCGCCGTGACAATCGCGGCGCTGGCTCTCGGCGCGTCGCTATTCGGCGCGGGCATCATGACGCCGGAGTTGTTGGTGCTGTCGTGCGCGGGCGCTGGGTTTGCGATTGCCGGCGTTCTCGCGGGTAATGCGCTGCGCCCTCGCATGCCCATCGAGGCCCTGCGCCGCGCGACGTTGGCGGTGCTGCTGTTGATCGCGGTCGGTCTCGTTGGGCGGGATGGGTTCGATGGCGCGGTGGCTCTCATGTGCGGCACCACCGAGGCGCTGGCCGAAACTTCTCCCGCCGCGACATGCCTCCATTCATTCCGCAGTCAGTCGCAAGCCCTTCCCGACGGTTTCTCGTCCGTCCCGCACGCGCCGTGATCGCGCCCGCATTCCTTTTTACCTGTCACCTGGAGTATCAACGATGAAAATCGATCGTATCAGCTACATCTTCACCTACGGCACGCTGATGTCCTCGGCGGAAGGTCCACTCGGGTCGGCCGAGCGCACCATGATGAGTGCACGCGGCGAGCGCGTCGGCAACGTTGCAATCCGCGGGCAATTGTTCGACACGGGTCTGTGCCCCGGCGTGATCCTCGCAGGCAGTCCGCGAGACCGCGTGCAGGGCGAGCTCTGGCGCTTGCCGGCAGACCGCGCCGAACTTCTCGCCGCGCTCGACCGCTACGAAGGGTGTGCGCCGGACAATCCGTGCCCGCCGCCTTACGCGCGCCGCAGGATTCGGATCCGCGAACCGCACGGCCGCCGGGTCACGGCGTGGATCTACGTGTGGCTGGGGCCGACCACGAAATTGCCGCGCATCGCCGATGGCCGCTGGCGGCCCGTACAGCGCGTCCGCGATAGCGCCGTCCCGGCGGAGCGGGTTCGGTTATGATCGCGGTTCGCGCGGCTGCTTCACCCCGTCGCTCGCAGCGTCTTTGGTCGCGTGGCCGTGGCGATCGCGCCGCGCGGCGGCAGGATGTCTGCTGCGGGCAATGGTTTGCTGAAGTAGTAGCCCTGGGCTTCCGTACAACCGAGCTCGCGCAACAGCCGCAACTGCTCCTCGGTCTCGACGCCTTCCGCGATGGTCGACAAGCCGAGGCTTGCCGCCAGCGTGGTGATCGTCTTGACGATGGCGGTCTGGCTGAGCTGGAGGCCAAGACCGTTTACGAACGAGCGATCGATCTTGATCGTCTGAATCGGATACGACATCAGATATGACAGCGACGAGTAGCCGGTGCCGAAATCGTCCATCGTAATGTGGACGCCGAGGTCACGCAGCGCTTTCAGGTGGTCCTGAGTGAGTTGATCGTCGTGCAGCAGCGCCGATTCCGTGATCTCGATTTCGAGCCGTGCCGCGGGCATTCCCGAAGCCGCGAGCGCATTGGCAACGATTTCGACGAGACGGCGATCACGAAACTGTACCGGCGATAAATTGATCGCGATGCGTGCGCTGCCCACGCGGGGCGCCATTTCGTGGCAGGCGGTCGTGATCACCCAGGCGCCGATCGGCCCGATCAGGCCGGTTTCCTCCGCGAGTGGAATGAAGTCGAATGGCGGCACGAAACCGCGGTCGGGATGGCGCCAGCGGATCAGGGCCTCGTAGGCGGTCACCTCGCGCGAACCGATCGAAAGGATCGGCTGATAGTGCAACTCGAATTGGTTCTCGGCGATGGCGATACGAAGATCGTGCTCGAGTTGGCGGCGCGCGCTGTGTTCGGCGTGCATTTCCTCTTTGTAGATTGCGAACGTACCGCGGCATTGGGCCTTGGCCGAGTACAGCGCCAAGTCGGCCGCCTGCACGAGGTCTTGCGCATTGGCGCCGCCGGGCTGTGCGAAGGATATGCCGACGCTGGCGCCGATCAGAACGGTGTGACCGTCGATGGTGAAGGGCTGGCTGAGCACGCTGCAGATGCGCTCGGCCAGCGCCTGTCCATGTTCCGGCCGGGTCGCTGCCGCCTGGATGATCGCGAACTCGTCGCCGCCGAGCCGGCCGACGACATCGCCAGCGCGCACGACCTCACGCAGCCGCTGCGCCACCTCCTTCAGCAACCGGTCGCCGACCAGATGCCCATAGGTATCGTTGACCGGCTTGAACCGGTCGAGGTCGATCATGTGGACTGCGAACGAGCCGCCTTGCTCGAGCGAGCGCACGGCCTCCTCGAGTTTTTGGCGGAACACTGCTCGATTGCTCAGGCCCGTCAGCGCATCGTGACGGGCGAGCTGCAGCACTTTCGCCTCTGCCCGCCGCCGCCCGGTGATGTCGGTCAGAGTGCGCACGAAACCGCCGTCGGCCAGCGGCTTGGTGCGGACCTCCAGCACGGTGCCGTCGGGCCGCTCGCGCTCGTAGTGTGCGATCAGATCGTTGGTGCCTGGCAAACGAATGAATTCGAGCACGCTCGCGTCCACGCGGTCGGTGAATTCCCCGCGTGCATCGAGCAACTCGATGAGATCACGGTAGCTGTGGCCAACGCGAATGAATTCGTCGGGCAGTCCCAGCAACTCACCTAGCCTGGCGTTCATGAAACCGATCTCACCTTTCGCGTCGACCATCAAGATGCCCTGGCCGATGTTCTCCAGCGTCACCTCATGCTGTTGCGATTTCAGGTGAAGCTGGCGGCGTGCTTCCGCCAGCCGCAGTCCCCGGCGCAGGCTCGTCGCCATTGCGCCTGCTATCAGCAAGGTCAAGCCGGTCGCCGCCACCGGATAGAGCCTCGCGTTGCGGACGAAGCTGCTTGCGGGTTGAAGTTCGTTGGTACCCACGACCACGGCCAGCGGATACCCTCTCACCCAGCGCGTCGATGCGATCCGTGCGGCGCCCGAGGAGGTCTGCTTGTAGTCGATCGTAGCCTCGCTTTCGCGGCGGATGCGATCGATGATGGCTTGCTCCGATAACCGCGCACCGAGCTGATCTGCTTGCTGGCCACCACTTGCCCGGACTACGCCGTCGAGGCCGACCAGCGTAACCGCGCCGCCTTGTCCCAGATCGATCACGCGATAAAACTCGGCGAAATGCTCCGGATTGAGTGAGGCGACGAGCACGCCGTCGAAGCTCCCGTCGGCGCGGCTCAGGCGCCGCGTCACTTGAACGGACCATTGCTTGGTTACGCGGCCGAGCACGGGCTTGCTGATATAGATGGTGTCGCCTGGAAGATGGGCATGAACGCGGAAATGATCGCGGTCCGACAGGTCGATCGGCTGTGGCGGCTGCGGCCCCCGGTCGCTCGCGATCAGCCGCCCCTTCGCGTCGATCACCGCGATTTGGAAGGTTATGTCGCTGGCGGTGAACGCCTGCTTGATCAGCTCGGACCAGTTGGCGTTGAGCGGATCGCGCTGTTGGGTGTGGCGCAAATAAAGCAGCGTCTTGTCGATTTCGCTGAGCGAGCGGATCACGTTCTGCTCGAACACGCGAGACAAGTTAGCGGTATCGCCGGCGATCGCGCGCCGATTTGCTGAGCGCTCGACTTCGATCAGGATGAACACGCCCCACCACAGCACCGCGAGCAGTGAAAGCCCGAAGGCCACGGCCGGTAGGCGGAGCAGTTTCAGCGCCCGCTGGATGAAATCAGCCAGTCGTTGCGGTATTGTCGCTGTGTTGGTCACGGTTACGGCCCTCTACAAAACGTGGGCCCAGCCTGCCGCCTCCGGGTTAGCAAACGGACGCAAACCGGCGCGGGCGCGCGGTCATGCAGATCCTGAGTCATTCGAATGATTGGAGCGGAGGCGTCGTGCCGTTCGATGCGTGACCATGGACACAGTGTCGTCCCAAAGACCGCCTAGGCGGAATGAGCAGGAATCCCGCTTGGGAAGAGGCAACATGCTGATCGAGGCTAGCAAGTTCACGCGCGGGGCGCGCTTTCGCGGCAGTGCTTTCGCGGTTCTCGTCGTTGCCGCGGCAGCTCCGGCGATGGCCAACGACACCTGGTCGCCCAGTGTGACCGCAGTGTATAAACTGCGCATGGCAGGCATCGAGCTGGCCACATTCAATTTCAACTCGACCGTGAAGGGCGAGACCTACACGCTTTCGGGCCAGGGCAAGCTGAGCTGGGGTCTCGGCCTCTACAAATACAACGGCACATTCGCGGGCAACGGCACGCTCGCGGGCGACGAAGTACGCCCGTCTGCGTACGCCTATGACTGGCAAGTGAACCGGAAATCGGGCTCGGTGAAGCTTGGTTTCGCGCGCGGCAGCGTCGCATCGGTGGAGATCCAGCCCCCGCATACGCCGAGCCCTGAGGTCGTGCCGCTGAAACCCGAACATCTGAAGAGTGTGTTTGATCCGTTGACGGCGCTGATCGCACTGTCGCGCTATCGCGGCGGCGATCCGTGCGACCGCAAGATCTCGCTGTTCGAGGGTAAGCAGCGCTTCGATCTCGTACTGACGCGCCATCGCGAGGAAAAGGTGCTGGAGCCCAAACCGAGTGGGCAGCCCGTCCTCGCCCACGTCTGCCGCGTGCGTTATGTACCGATCGCGGGCCATAAGACCAATCGCGAGACGCAAGCGGCAATCAAGGCGGAGGGCATCGAGGTTGCGTTGCGTCCGATACCCTCAGCAAACCTACTCGTGCCCTACCGGATCACGATCCCGACGCCGCTCGGCACCGCTGTACTGACGGCGCAGCGCGTCGACATTACCGCTCCGGGCAACAGGCAGATCGCACTAACGCACTGAGAACGACTGGCGCGCGCGTTCAGCGGCGTGTCCGACTGAACGATGCATCGACTTCGGCGGTCTCGTCGATCGCGATGCTGGTCGTTTCGATATCGCCGTAGACGCGGCCGCCCGCCTTTACGTTGACAGATCCCGCGACGATCCGGCCCCGGAACGCGCCTGCGATCTCGATCGTGTCGGCGACAATGTCGCCGACGACGCTGCCGCGCGCCAAGATCAGGAGGTGGCCTGCTTCGACGCGCCCGACCACGCGGCCAGCGATCGTTAGTCGGCCCTTGCAGCGAACGGTTCCTTCGATTTCGATATCGGGCTCAAGCAGCGAGCCGGTGGTGACAGCGGGGGCTGTTGTTGGGGTGGCGGTTACGGGAGCCTGTTCCACGACAGGCACAGGCGAAGCGTCGCGCGTTGTTATCCCCAACGCCCTCTCGAACATGCCCACTCCATTAGGACGGATCGCAAAAAAGCTGAATCGTGATCTGTGTGCGTGCGACCGTGTGACTCGGCAGCGCGGGATTCCTTGTCCCGGCGAACAGTCGTACGCCGTTGCATGATCGACAGACAAGCCATTCGGCAAAGATGGGAAGCCGTCGG
>CAMDPA010000263.1 GCA_945903565.1 Devosia equisanguinis
CGGCTGGGGTATCTTGGGTCATGGCGGTTGTGGCGTAGCGTTGATACGCGGCACTCTTCGTCTCGACACCGAATTGTTACGTGAATCTCGCCACTTGCACCACAACTGCCAACGATTTTCCAAGGTCTGGTGCATAATCCGGGCTAGCATGGCGCGCGAACGCTACCGGCCAGGAATGCTACTAGCACGAATCGATGTGTGCAAATCAGCTCGGACGCCATGGCTTATAGTCGCCGGTGGCTTTGGGGCGCTGGGCCTTGGAGAGAATGCTGCCTGCAGGGCGATAAGCCTGGCTCGTGCCCGTCATGTTCATGAGGTGCGGCTTCTGCCAGGGGCGGGGCGTGTAACTTTCGGCCGTCGGGAGCGTGTCGACAGTATAATGCAACCAGCCATGCCACTCCGGCGGCACCTGCGATGCTTCGGCGAGATTCTTGTAGACCACCCAGCGACGGGGAACGCCGAGCGGGCCGACGCCGCGCTTCTGGAGGAAGTAGCGGTTCCCCAGCTCATCCGAGCCGACGAGCCGCCCCTGGCGCCAGATCGTGACACGTGTGCCCCAGGTGTTGCCACCCCACCAGGAGAATATTTCCGAGAGAATGCTCATATCGCGGTGCGTTCCTGGGTGCGATCAGACTCGTTGACGGGCCCTGAACTTCGATTAGCCGAGCCCTCCTATAGTGTCCAGGGGGAAGCCCAAGTGCGGTAATTCTGCCACGGGTGAGCCGCGACGTGGGGCCAAAGCGCTCATCAACAGCCATGCGGTCTGGCCGAACTACATTCCCGGTATTGATCGCGGCTAAACTTGCTCACCGCATGGAAAATCCAATCCTGCCGGGCCGTGGCGCGGAGGCTCCGAACAAGTGCTGCCCAGGTTCTCCCGGGGTTATCCACCCGGGATCCACAGACACTACATGTAGTGCAGGTGGGACCGGCAACATACAAAACCTTTGGCCTCGACGCGCGAATCAGACAATTTGGCGACATCGAGGCGGTGATGCAGCGGACGTGTGTTCGGTGCCTTGCGGCCGGTGCGGAATCAGTGTCGATATTCATGCGTTAACGTTGCGTTAATGGGGTGGGGCCGCGGGTCCGCAGTGCGCCCCACCTCGTGCGTTTCGTCTCCTGAAATTCGGTTCTCCTGTGGCGACGCAGCGTTCTGCGGCGAGCGGTGAAGCATGTCCGGATGATGGGGGATGCCGGGGCTGCGTTTGTTCGTGCGTTGTCTCAGTCAAGTTAGTCACGGCGGCTGCGGATCGGATCGCGCGGCGGCGAACAAAAACGCGAATTACGCGGGGAAATCAGAATGAAAATCGCTCGTCGCTTCACCGAGGCCGGCAAAAGTCCTTACGAGAGCATCCCGTTCCGCAAGGCGACGTCCGAGATCAAGAATCCGGACGGCTCGGTGGTGTTCAGGCTCGAAGGCTTCATGGTGCCGGAGCAGTTCAGCCAGGTGGCGGCGGATATTCTCGCGCAGAAGTACTTTCGCAAGGCCGGCGTGGCGCGCAAGCTGAAGCGGATCGAGGAGACGCAGGTTCCGTCGTGGTTGTGGCGCTCGGTTGCGGACGAGCGGGCGCTCAACGAGCTGCCGCAGGCCGAGCGGATGGGCAGCGAGTCGGATGCGCGCCAGGTGTTCGATCGCCTCGCTGGCACGTGGACCTACTGGGGCTGGAAGGGCGGCTACTTCACGACCGAGGAGGACGCCCGCGCGTTCTTCGACGAGCATCGCTACATGCTGGCGCGCCAGATGGCGGCGCCCAATAGCCCACAGTGGTTCAACACCGGTTTGCACTGGGCCTACGGCATCGATGGTCCGGGCCAGGGGCACTACTACGTCGACCACGCCACGGGTGAGTTGACCCGCTCAACATCGGCCTATGAGCATCCCCAGCCGCACGCCTGCTTCATCCAGTCGGTCGAGGACGATCTCGTCAGCGACAACGGCATCATGGATCTGTGGGTGCGCGAGGCACGCCTGTTCAAGTACGGCTCGGGCACCGGTTCGAACTTCTCTCGGCTGCGCGGCGAGAATGAGAAGCTGTCGGGCGGCGGCAAGTCGTCGGGGCTGATGAGCTTCCTCAAGATCGGCGACCGCGCGGCGGGCGCGATCAAGTCGGGCGGCACCACGCGACGCGCGGCCAAGATGGTCGTCGTCGACGTCGATCATCCCGATATCGAGGCTTACATCGAGTGGAAAGTGCAGGAGGAGCAGAAGGTCGCGGCGCTCGTGACCGGCTCCAAGATTTGCCAGAAGCGGCTCAAGGCCGTCATCAAGGCGTGTGTCGACTGCGGTACCGGGGAGACCGGCAAGCTCGAGGAGCGCTGCTTCGATCCGGCGCAGAACCCGGCACTGAAGCGCGCGATCAAGGAAGCCAAGCGCGATGGCGTGCCGCAGAACTATGTGCTGCGCGTGATCCAGTTCGCCAAGCAGGGCTACAAGGACATCGACTTCGCGACCTATGACACCGATTGGGATTCGGAGGCGTATCTCACGGTTTCCGGCCAGAACTCGAACAACTCGGTGCGCGTGACGGACGAGTTCCTGCGCTCGGTCGAGAACGACGCGGACTGGAGCCTCACCGCTCGCACCACCGGCAAGGTGACCAAGACGCTCAAGGCGCGGGAGTTGTGGGAGAAGATCGGTCACGCGGCGTGGGCCTCGGCTGACCCCGGCATCCAGTTCCACTCGACGATCAACGACTGGCACACCTGCCCGAAGTCGGGCCAGATCAACGCGTCGAACCCGTGCTCGGAGTACATGTTCCTCGACGACACCGCGTGCAATCTCGCGTCGATGAACCTGCTGGCGTTCCGTCGTCCCGATACGTCGTTCGACACCGAATCCTATGAGCATGCCTGCCGGCTGTGGACCGTGGTCCTCGAGATCTCCGTGCTGATGGCGCAGTTTCCGTCGCGGCAGATCGCGGAGCTTTCCTACCGCTACCGCACGCTGGGCCTGGGCTATGCCAACATTGGCGGCCTCTTGATGTCGGCGGGCATTGGTTATGACTCGGCGGCAGGCCGGGCGATCTGCGGCGCGATCACGGCGATCATGACCGGTGTCGCCTATTCGACGAGCGCCGAGATGTCGGCGGAGCTGGGGCCGTTCCCGGGCTATCGTCCGAACGCGGCGGATATGCTGCGGGTGATCCGCAACCATCGCCGTGCGGCGCACGGCGAAGTGGGCGGCTACGAGAAGCTGTCGACCAACCCTGTCCCGCTCGATCATGCCTCGTGCGCAGACAAGCGGCTGGTCGAGGCTGCCAAGCGCGCGTGGGATCGCGCGCTGGAGCTGGGCGAGCGGCACGGCTATCGCAACGCACAGGCAACGGTGGTCGCCCCCACGGGCACGATCGGCCTCGTGATGGACTGCGATACGACGGGCATCGAGCCCGACTTCGCGATGGTGAAGTTCAAGAAGCTGGCCGGTGGCGGCTACTTCAAGATCATCAACCAGTCGGTGCCGACGGCGCTGCGGCAGATGGGTTATAGCGAGGCGCAGATCGCGGAGATCGAGGCGTATGCGGTTGGTCATGCCTCGCTGAAGCAGTCGCCGCACATCAATCAGTCCACGTTGAAGGCGAAGGGGTTCACGGACGACGTGCTCGCCAAGCTGGAAGCGTCACTCGGCACCGCGTTCGATATCAAGTTCGTGTTCAACAAGTGGATCCTGGGCGAAGCTTTCCTCACGCAGACGATGGGCATCCCAGCCGAGAAGCTGAACGATCCCACATTCGAGATTCTGCCACATCTGGGCTTCTCGAAGAAGCAGATCGAGGAAGTGAACGAGCACGTTTGCGGTGCGATGACGATCGAAGGCGCGCCGCACATGAAGCCCGAGCACATCTCCGTGTTCGATTGCGCCAACCCGTGCGGCCGCAAGGGCAAGCGGTATCTGTCGGTCGAGAGCCACATCCGGATGCTGGCGGCGTCGCAGCCGTTCATTTCAGGTGCGATCTCCAAGACGATCAACATGGCGAACGACGCGTCCGTCGAGGATTGCAAGAACGCCTACATGCTGTCGTGGCGGCTCGCGCTGAAGGCCAACGCGCTGTATCGCGACGGCTCCAAGCTCAGCCAGCCGCTCAACTCGCAGCTCTTGTCGGATGATGTCGAGGAAGCCGACGAGATCGCATCGAGCATGACCAGCGACAAGCCGGCCAACCAGCGTGCGCAGGTGATGGCCGAGCGGATCATCGAGCGGATCATCGAGCGCGAGCGGGAGCGCGAAAAGCTGCCCGGCCGCCGCAAGGGCTACACGCAGAAGGCCACGGTTGGTGGGCACAAGGTGTACCTGCGGACCGGCGAGTACGACGACGGGCGGATCGGCGAGATCTTCATCGACATGCACAAGGAGGGCGCTGCCTTCCGCTCGCTGATGAACAACTTCGCGATCGCGATCAGTCTTGGTCTGCAGTACGGCGTGCCGCTCGAGGAGTTCGTCGACGCGTTCACGTTCACGCGTTTCGAGCCGGCTGGTCTGGTGCAGGGCAACGAGACCATCAAGAACGCGACGTCGATCCTCGACTACATCTTCCGCGAGTTGGCGGTGTCGTATCTCGGGCGCTCGGATCTCGCCCACGTCGATCCCGCAGAAATCGTCGAGGGGACCGGCGTTGGTTCGTCGGACAAGGAGCTGGAAGAGGATGCAGCGCGCGCTGCACCCGTCGTCACCAAGTTCGTGTCGAAGGGGCTCGTTCGCGGCATCGTCGGGCGTACGGCAGGCCGTGCGGGCGACAGCTCGATCCCGGCTGCGGCTCTTGCTGGCGGAGCGACCGTCACGGCGATGCAGCGTGAAGTATCGACGGCCTATCAGGAGAGTGGACCGACCGCGCTCTACTCGCGCAGCGAAAGCTCGACGATGGTCTACGGCACCAGCGGTTCGGCGGCATTGAAGCCGGTGAGCGCGGCAGACCTTCGCGAGGAAGCGAAACTTCGCGGCTACGAAGGCCAGGATTGCCGCGAGTGCGGAAACTTCACCCTTGTCCGCAACGGCACCTGCCTGAAGTGCGACACGTGCGGTGGAACGAGCGGGTGTAGTTGAGGGGGGACGTCCCCGTGGGTGTCGGTCAATGTGGGCCGACACCTACTTGAACGAGGCGAAGAACAATGTCTGATTTCCTAGTTTCGGCCCGTTCTGATGACGAGCTTGATCGCGAAGCGCTTCGGTTTCGCGAAGAAGTTGGCGTGGGAACGGGCGAAGCTATGCCAAACTTGCTTGCTGTGCTTGAAAAGGCACCACTTCTTACGGAAACTCCATTGGCCGGATTGCTGGTATCGCAAGTTCCGGACGAGCAAATGAATGATGCCGAGGCATATGTTACTTTTAATCCGCCTCACTTGTTTGTCAGGAGTTCGATTTGGCAGGGATTGTTAGCGGGGCGCGCTCGGGACCGAATGACGATTGCGCATGAACTCGCTCACATCTGGTTGGGGCATGTTGGTGAGCCAAAATTCCGCATGGCTAGCGGGAACAAAATGCATGACTTTATTCCAGCTTACAAGTCTGCTGAGCATCAAGCGAAGCGCACTGCAAGTTCATTTCTTATGCCTGCACATTTAGTTAGGAATTATTCGAGCAGCGAATCAGTTTCCCAGGCTTTCGGAGTTAGCTTGGAGGCCGCCCGCGTTCGGCTTGATCAGATTGGACGCTCTGGGGCACGAAAACTGCCAGCCGAAGTGGTTCAGCTGTTAGATCAAATTAAGAACTCTAGCAAAGGCATTATGAGGCCCCATGCAAGCATTGATGAGCGCATTGAGAGCTCAAGCCGGAACTTGGCTCGGGTCTGGGATAGGGCTGCGGTCGTAGATGGAAAAAACCCTTCTGAGTTCCGGCTTTGCAGCAAGGGGATTTTAGTTGCTTGGAGCCACTACCTTAAACCTAGGTCTGAACTTGGTTGGTGCGAAAAGGGAGGCGTTGTCCGCTCTTATTCCGACCTTAAAAGGTTTGGCCTAGAGAATGCGAAGGAGCTTGGATACGAAGATGCACCTTGTCCGAATTGCGGATCATTTTCGCTGACAAAGCGAGGTGTGAATTCGATATGTGACACATGTAGAAAATCGATTCGGCGCGATTGAACGAAAGCGCTCCGAAAAGCTGCGTAGATTGGGTTGGAGCCGTCGCGCGTTACCCAGCAATGGTTGAGCGAGAATTCGTTGGGTCACGGCGCGCAAAGCGCTCCCAACCCAGCCTACGAATCGAGGATGTCGAACATGTCTGCAGATGCAAATGCCGCTCCGGTGCCAGCCAACGACACCCCAGCCTTCAAGGGGCTCGAAGGCGTGGAGGAGTTCGTCAACTCCCGTGCGCTCGAAATTCTGCGAGAGTGGATCAACGAGCCTGAGATGCTCGAGATCCTGAGGCGGGCAGGAATGACGGAAGCTGCGGGCTGCGAGCGAAAGGCAGCGGCGTAGTTATCGGAAATCGTTGCGTAGGTTGGGTTGGCGCGGTTGCTCGTCCCCAACAATGGCTGTGCGAAATCATGCTGGGTCGCGCGGCGCTCTTACTCGTCGCTCCGGTGCAAGCACCGACGCGATGCGCCGCTAACCCAGCCTACTGGCGAAGCGAGACATGCAGAACACGTCGAATAAAACCAGCGTGCCGGCGGGCATCTATCTGATCGCGGATCATCTCGATTCGATTCTCGCCTCGGGCGAGGATCTGCTCAAGCTGAAGGTCGATATCGAGGGCGTCGCGAAATCGGATGGCGCCGTTGCGCCGTGGGAGCGGTTCGCGGACCTCGTCAACAATGCGCGGGTGTTCGAGCTGACGATCGTGTCGCGCGTGCTGCAGGCGCGCAACCGGGCGCACGAATTGACCGGCGTCGTCGGCAAGAGCGAGCCTGGCATCCGGCAATTGCTGGGGCTGTTCATCGGCGGCACGGCGGCGCTCGAGGACGCGGTGGCGGAACTCGCCGACCGCGCCGGCGGCGATTTCGATACCGGCCTCGACCCGCTCGTCTACATGCGCACGCGCGGAATGATCCCGGCCGATGCGGGGACGCTGGCGGGGATGAAGGAATTGGTCGTGCGGGAGGACTTTCTCGTCGCTCGCCGCATCGCACTTGGGCCGCTGCTCGATCTCACAGCGGCCCTGCTCGACGTGCTCGATCTCGTCTACTGCCTCTTCGAGGAGGAGGCGACGCGGGCGCGCGAGCCGCTGCCCGACGAGCTGGATACCGTCACCGTGCAGGTGCCGACCCAGCCCTGACACTCCGGCGCGCGGTTGCCCACTGCCGTGATCGGGCGGCGTACGGCGCGGGGCGCCCGGGCGATCAGATCGTCTTCCACGAACGTATCCCGCGAGGCGGCTGCAGCCACCGGCCTGCCGCGAACCGGCCCGCTGCGTATCAGGCTCGGCGTGGCCGATGCCACCCGTGCCGCCGTGCTCCGAGCGGGAACGGTCGCCGCGACCGGAACCGATGCTTCTGCGGGTTGAACCGGGGCAGCGGCAGCTGGCGCAGCCGTCTCGCCAACGGTGCTGGTCGGGTTAGAGCGCTTTCCACTTGATGTGAATCAAAACAGTTACAGGGGATTCCCTCGGACGCGCAAATCAGATTCGGATTCCACCGGCAGCAACGGCGGGGATCGCGATGGCGAAGGGATACTCGAAAGATCTCAGGGTGCGGGCC
>CAMDPA010000264.1 GCA_945903565.1 Devosia equisanguinis
GCGATCTCTTGCCGAGCCGCCCATCCAGCAGCCCGTCAAGTCCTTCCGATTCGTAAAGATCGATGTAGCGGCGGAACTGCCGCTCCGATCGCCCCAGGATCTCGGCGGCCTCCGCCTGGGTCAGCTCTCGCTGTTCCCAGCGGCCGTAATCGTCCAGAAACTTCTCCATTCTCCGGTCCTCGTCACACTTGGCCCGGCTCATCCAATCCCCCCAATGCTGCGCATTGAGAGAATCACGGATTACCGGACATATCGTGTGCTACTGGAACCGGACAACTCGTGTGCTACCGACAATCATAAAAAGACTGGCTTGCCTGAGACACAATGCCATCCCATCATGACGTGTCGCCCGCAGTGGTCAAACAAGAGCCGGCGCGGGTCGTTTCATGCGGAGGAACGCTTATGCCGAACGCAATGGCGGTGATGTCACCGAGGTCGATGATCTCAAAGGTTTGTATCGGGCTTGCGCTCGCGGGTCTGGCGCAGGGCGCTTCTTCCAGCGCCGAGGCGCAAGATAAGTGGCCGTCGCGGCGCGTCACGCTGGTTGTTCCATTCGGCGCCGGCACCGTTACCGATGCCACGACACGTCTGCTCGCCGACCAGCTCAAGGACATTTTCGGCCAGCCGTTCATCCCTGAGAATCGCGCAGGCGCCGGCGGCACGCTCGCATCGGGTATTGTCGCCAAGGCAGCACCCGACGGCTACACGTTTCTGATGGGCGGCAACACCACGCACTCCGCCGCGCCTGCCCTGTTCAAGAACGTGCCGTACGACCCGATCAAGGACTTCACGCCGATCGCGCGCATCGGCAAGTACCCTTCGGTGTTCGCCACCAACACGATGCAGCCGTTCAAGACGGTGCAGGAATTCGTGACCTACGCCAAGTCGAACCCGGGCAAGCTGACCTGCGGTCATGGCAACAGCACCGGGCACATCGTATGTGAGACCGTGAAGCGGCGGCTTGAGCTCGATATTGTCAGGCTGCCCTACACGTCGAATCCGCCGGCGTTGACCGATCTGCTGGGCAACAACATCCAGCTCATGGTGCCGGACTTTTTGACGGGTGTGCCGCAGGTGCAGGCGGGCAAGGTCATTCCGCTGGCCGCGGTGATGCGCGAGCGCAGCCCGCTGATGCCGCAGGCACCGACCTTCCACGAGACCGTGATCAAGGATTTCGAGGTGTTACCTTGGGTCAGCATGTTCGGACCCGCGGGTGTGCCCAGTGACATCGTCACGAAGCTGTCGGATGCGATCGGCGCGATCCTCAAGAAGCCGGAGATTGCACAGAAGATCAACGATATGGGCACCGAACTCTACTACATGCCGGCCGGTCCGTTCGCCGAGTTCGTCAAGGCGGATATGCCGGTGTGGGCAGCGCACGCCAAATCCGCCGGCATTGTTCCGCAGTAGGCCGGCCCAACTGAACCGAAATCGAAAAAGGCCCGTCGCGGTGCGGCGGGCCTTCTTGATTTTGCAGAGAGCGTGACGGCGCGAGGCCGATCAGCGCTTGGAGAACTGGAAGCTGCGGCGAGCCTTCATGCGGCCGTACTTCTTGCGCTCGACGATGCGGCTATCGCGCGTCAGGAAGCCGCCCTTCTTGAGGACGCCGCGCAGTTCCGGCTCGAAGTAGGTCAGCGCCTTCGAGATGCCGTGGCGCACGGCGCCGGCCTGGCCCGAGAGCCCACCGCCTGCAACCGTCGCTGTCACATCATACGCGTCCGCGCGACTTGCAACGCCGAACGGCTGCTTGAGCAGCATCTGCAGCACCGGGCGCGCGAAGTACGCCGAGAAGTCCTTGCCGTTGACGGTCATCTTACCGACGCCAGGCTTGATCCAGACGCGAGCGACGGCGTTCTTGCGCTTGCCGGTCGCGTAGGCGCGGCCCTGCTTGTCGAGCTTCTGGACATGCACGGGCTTGGCAGCCTCGAGCGCGCCCATGCCAGCTAGGACAGCTCCTGCGGGCGCGCCCGTGAGCGTGCCCAGATCCTGCAGTGATTTGGTTTCCTCGGCCATGGACTTCAGGCCCTCACATTCTTGCGGTTCATCTTGCCGACATCGAGCGCAACGGGATTTTGTGCCGCGTGCGGATGGTCGGCGCCCTTATAGACCTTGAGGTTGCGCATCAGCTGGCGCTGCAGCGGGCCGCGACGCAGCATCCGCTCAACCGCCAACTCGACCACGCGCTCGGGGAACTTGCCCTCGATGATCATGCGCGGCGTGCGGGTTTTCAGGCCGCCCGGAAAGCCGGTGTGGCGGTGATACTTCTTGTCCTCGTACTTGTCGCCGGAGAACACGACCTTCTCGGCATTGACGACGATGACGTTGTCACCGCAATCGACGTGTGGCGTGTAGATCGGCTTGTGTTTGCCCTTGAGGCGGACGGCGATGATGGTAGCGAGCCGGCCAACGACGAGACCCTCGGCGTTGATCACGATCCACTTCTTATCGACTTCGCCCGGCTTGGCGACGAAGGTGCCCATGATTGTGGAAGTCCCTCGGAATGAGGCGCGGGAAAAAATCGCCGCGCACGTTGAAGCTCCGGCTGTAGGCATGGCGGCGCCGGTTGTCAACGGACAATGCGGACCCGGCGAAAGTTTCTTGAAAAATGTAGGAATAACAGGTGATTGATCTATGCGGTAATATGATACCAGAAAGAGGTAATATTATACCGCACTCATCCCCGGTGGCGGAATGGCGTACGTCGCCGTGGCGTGAGCGACGATCTCGGCGCTGCCTTCGGTGCTCAGCCGCGCTTCCGCAACGGCCAGCCGCCGGCCGAGCTTCAGCAGCTGGATGTCGGCGATCAGGTCGGCGGGGCGGGGCCGCGACAAATAGTTGATCGTCATGTTGGTCGTCACCGCCTGCAGGCCGGCTTCGCCCAACCGCCCGAGGATGGCGACATAGACCCCGAAATCAGCGAGCTTGAACATCGTTGGGCCCGACACCGTGCCGCCAGGGCGGATGATGCGCGGGTCGTGCGCCATGCGAACGACGGTTCGCGCCAGGTCCGTCCGTTCAATGGTGATGCGACCGTTGCCCTCATGTACCTGCGGGAAGTGTGTTTCCACGAGCACGGTCACTTCAGCCGGGGTAAGGTGTCGCGGCAATTCCGACATTCTTGTGCCTAGGTTGGGTCGTTAACGTTCAGAGCGACGAGAACAGGTAGACGAAGCCTACAGACGAGCGCACATAGGTTGGACTACGTACAAGCGCCCGTGCCGCCCAGAGGGATCAGTGGCTGGCGGAAGGCTTAAAGCAGGAGGTTATCATGAAAGCGAGCGGGTTTAGTTCGACTGTGACCACGGTGCGGCGGGTGGCGATGGCGTTGGCCTGCGCGATGCTGGGCTTCGCGGTGCTAGCGGGCGCGATGGAGCCGGTGGTTGCCCAGCAGGGTAGCCCTTCACCAGCTGCTCCGCCCGAGATCAAGCAGGTGCGGCTGACCGAGAAGCACGTCACGGGCTTCCTCGGCGCGCAGAAGGATCTCGTCGCGATCACGTCCAAGCTCGAAGCGGCCGGCGATACGATCGACGACAAGCTGCAGAAAGAGCTCGACGACATCGGGCGCAAGCACGCGTTCAAGGACTTCGCGGACTTCGAGGAGATCCGCGCCAACGTCATGATGGTGTTGGCCGGCATCGATCCGGACAACGGCGAGTATTCCGATCCGATCGAGCTGATCAAGAAGGACATCGAGGCGATCAAGGCCGACAGGACGCTCTCGGCTGAGGACCGCAAGGCCCAGCTTGAAGAAATGGACGACGCGCTGAAGGAAATGCAGCCGTTGAAGTACAAAGAGAATATCGACATCGTCAAGAAATACGCCAAGCAGATCGACGATGTCTTGAAGTAGGGGCATCGGCCCCGATGCAGGATATCCCGCGCGGCACGGCGCCAGCCGCCACCGGCACAGAAGCGGATCTCATCCTCGAGGCGATGCCGGAGCCCGGCGTCGCCGAGATCGTTTTGAACCGTCCAGCTGCTCGCAACGGCCTGACGCTTGCAACTCTCGAAGCGCTGGACCGCGCATTCACGCGAGCGTCGGCAAATCCAGACGTGAAAGCTGTCGTTCTGGCAGCGAACGGTCCGGCGTTCTCCGCGGGGCACGATCTCAAGGAGATCACGACGCATCGCGATGACCCAGACGGCGGCCGCGCGTTCTATGCGCACGCGATGGCCGCATGCGCGCGCCTCATGCAGGGCATCATGGCCTGCCCCAAGCCGGTGATCGCGGCGGTGCAGGGGACGGCAACGGCCGCGGGATGCCAGTTGGTTGCGACGTGCGACCTCGCTGTGGCGGCGGAAGATGCCCGATTTTGCACGCCCGGCGTCAACATTGGTCTCTTCTGTTCGACCCCGATGGTTGCGCTCACTCGCAATGTCCCTCGCAAGCGCGCGATGGAAATGCTGCTCCTGGGCGACATGATCGACGCGCGGCAGGCGGCCGATTGGGGCCTCGTCAATCGCGTCGTGCCGCAGTCCATGGTGCGTGAAGCGGCGCTGAGTTTGGCCCGTCAGATCGCGTCCAAATCGCCGCTGACCGTCGCGATCGGCAAGCGCACGTTCTACGATCAGCTCGAACGTCCGGTCGCGGAGGCCTATGACCTCGCCGCTCGCGTGATGGTCGAGAATCTGCTGGCGCGCGACGCCGCGGAAGGTATCGCGGCGTTCGTCGAAAAACGGGCGCCTGAGTGGAAAGGCTGTTGAAACGATGCGCCCGCGATCGAACATCGTCACGCTTGGCGTCGCGGACGTCGCCCGTTCACGCCGCTTCTATGAGACGCTGGGCTTCAAGGCGTCCAGCGCCAGCGTGGAAAGCACCACGTTCTTCGAGGCGGGTGGCGTCGTGCTCGCCCTGTTCGGGCGCGCCGCACTCGCCGAGGACGCGCATGTGGCCGACGGCAAGCCAGGGTTTTCGGGCATCAGCCTCGCCCATTGCTGTCGCGACGAGGCCGAGGTCGACGCCGTTCTGGCCGAAGCCGTCGCCGCCGGCGCGACGCTGTTGAAGCCCGGGCAGAAAGTGTTCTGGGGCGGTTATTCCGGTTACTTCGCCGATCCCGACGGCCACTTGTGGGAGGTGGCGCACAACCCATTTTTCCCGCTCGACGACAACGGGATCGTGCAGCTTCCCACACCCGCGACAGGCTAGAGCGTTCGAACCGTAGGTCGGGCTGAGGACGGCACTTCCGCCGGACGAAGCCCGACGAATCGCTGGGGAATGTCGGGCTTCGCGCAAAGGCGCTCAGCGCCGACCTACGCGCGCATCCCCCGTATCGCCCGTGAGGGCGAACTCACGACTTCGGCGGCGCGGTCGCGGCGAACGCGGGCACGGCGGTCTCGAACCTGCCGAGCCAGGCGAGCAGTTTCGGGTGTTTCGCGCGCCACGTGCCGGCTTGGCGGATGTCGAGGAAGCCGAGCGCACAGGCCAACGTGATGTGGCCGTAGTCGGGATGCGACTTCCAGTTTGGAACGTTCTTCTCGAGATAGGCGAGACCGGCGTCGACCTTGGCCTGTTGGCGGTCGACCCACTCCTGGTGGCGCTTTTCCTCGGGCCGGAAGCGGCTCTCATAGACCACCAGCACGGCCGCTTCCATGATGCCATCCGCGAGTGAGGCCAATGTCAGCGCCTTCACGCGCTCGATGCTGGCGACAGGGAACAGCTGCGGCGATGGCGCGAGCGTATCGAGATACTCGCAAATCACGTGGCTGTCGAAGATCAGCGTGCCGTCGTCCAGGCGCGCCGCCGGGATTTTCTGCAGGGGATTTGACGCCCGCAATTCTTCGTTGCGTTTGGAATCGGCCTGCGGATCGATGAACTCGACCTTGTTGGCGATGCCCTTCATGGACACGGCGATGCGCACCTTGCGCACGAACGGCGAGCCATAGGATTGGGTGATCTGGATCATGCGCGGGATCTCTCCGGCTGACGTGCATTGGCGTTGAAGCGTAGCGCTTAGAGCGGTTTCCACTTGATGTGAAACACGAAATCCAGACGTGCACCGTAGGCTGGGTCAAGCACTTGCGCGACCCAGCATTTGTTCCGGCAGCCGTGGATTGCTGGGTCGCGGCCCGCGAAGGTGCGGACCTTGACCCAGCCTACGTGGAAAACGCCTAGTGGCGCGTGATTGCATCGTGCAACGCGGCGCTGGACGAGGCAAGCTGGCCGCTGTGTTTCGTGCTCGCGTTGTGCCGGTGGAGATCGTAGCCGCGGGCGGCGTGGGCCTGCGTTGCGAAACAAGAAAGGGAGCGGCTCGTAACCTCGAGGCAGCAAGCGTTCAGCTTGCTTCCGTCGAGCTCGACCTCCCCGCAGCAGCCGAGACGAGCGCGCTCCCCTGCAGGCTTAGTCGCACGACAATGGCGCGTGGTCATCCCATCCATTTGGAAAAAGATGTTTGCTGTGGATCGTCTTGTAAAACCGTTGCTTCGCTCTTGCATCGTTTTGCAGAACGAATGCGTGCGCCAAACCGCATGAACGCTTGCGGCGCAGGGGCTGCGAAAATACGTTTGATGCGGGATCGCCGCTCGCAGGGGCGTGTTGTGTGGTCGCAGCTCGAGGGGAAAACGCGATGAAAGATGACAACAAAGACACGTTCAATTCGCGTTGCATCCTGCGCGGCAGTGCGGCGCTCATTTTGTTGTTGTGGTCGGCGAGCGCGGTTCACGCCCAAGAGGCTTTCGCTGGCAAGCAAATCTCGCTGATCGTCGGCGCGGCTTCGGGCGGTGGCTACGACCTGCTGGGGCGGCTGATGGCGCGCCACATCGGCAAGCACATTCCCGGCAATCCCCAATTGGTCGTACAGAACATGCCGGCCGCGGGTAGCATCGCGGCAGCCAACCACATCTTCAAGATCGCGCCACGCGACGGGACGGTGATCGGCCTGATGCAACGCGGCATTCTGCTGGGGAAGCTGTCGAACCCGACGGGCGTGCAATACGAGCTCGGCCAGTTCAACTGGCTCGGCAGCCTGAACTCCGAGACTGGCGTCGTGTTCGCGATGAGTGCAGCGCCCCATCGCACGGCCAAGGATCTGTTCGAGCAGGAATTGATCGTCGGCGCCAACAACAACGCCGATCCGGAGACCGCGGCGCGGCTCTACAATGAGCTGCTCGGCACGAAGTTGAAGCTCGTCACGGGCTACACCGGCACTCCGGCGATACAACTCGCGATGGAGCGCGGCGAAGTCCAGGGCATCGCGGATTGGTCGTGGTCGAGCGTCAACAATCAGAAGCCCGACTGGTTGAAGGAGGGGAAGGTGATCCCCCTGATGCAGGCGGCATCGAACCGGCACAAGGACCTCGCGCAAATTCCCAGCGTGCTCGACTTCATCAAGGGCGATGCCGACCGCAAGGTGATGGACCTTTTCCTGGCGCAGAAGATCGTCGCGCGGCCGGTGATCGCGCCACCGGGACTACCGCCAGATCGCCTTGCGATGCTGCGGGCCGCCTTCGACAAGCTCGCCGGGGATAAGGAATTCCTGGCCGAAGCGGATCGCCAGAAGCTCGAAGTTGGGCCGATCTCGAGTGCCGACGTCGACAAGGTGATCGCGAAGCTCGCGGTGACGCCGCCCGACGTGGCCGAGCGCTTCAAGACGATTACGTCGGGGAAGTAGAGGTGTCAGACCCTCTGGGT
>CAMDPA010000265.1 GCA_945903565.1 Devosia equisanguinis
GGTTGGGTTGAGCGCCTTCGCGAAACCCAACACTTCTTGGAGTGCCGTGGAAGTTGGGTTTCGCACGTGCTCAACCCAACCTACGGTGAAGCGTCCGGAATCACGGGATCGAGCCACTAGGAAATCAGCACATGACTACCCGCGACGTCCCCCCGATCCTCACCCACCTTGACCGGCCCAACAGCTACATCGGGCGCGCGGTGCCGCGACCGAATCTCGAGCGGCTGACGCAAGGGCGGGGGCTGTATGTCAGCGACGTCGTGCTGCCGCGTATGACGCATGTGGCGTTCGTGCGCTCGTCGTATGCGCACGCGCGGATTGCGCGCATCGATACGGCGGACGCGAAGAAGGCGAAGGGCGTCGTCGCGGTCGTGACCGGCGCGGAACTCGCCAAGGTGATGACGCCGTGGGTCGGAGTGCTTACGCACTTGAAGGGCATCAAGAGCGCGCCGCAGTATCCGATCGCGGTCGATCGCGCGTGCTGGCAGGGCGAGGCGGTGTGCGCCGTGGTCGCCACATCGCGCGCGCTGGCGGAGGACGCGGCGGAGAAGGTCATCGTCGACTACGAGGAATTGCCGGCGGTCACCGATCCGGAAACCGCGCTCGATCCGTCGACGCTGGTTATCCATCCCGAGCTTGGCGACAACCTCACGTTCGAGCGCAAGCTCGACGCCGGCGAGGTCGACAAGGCGTTCGCGGAGGCCGACGCCGTGGTGGAGACGACGTTCCTGTTTGGTCGCCACACCGGCGTCTGCCTGGAGCCGCGCGCGGTGGTGGCGGACTGGAGCATCGGCGAGAACCGGCTGACCGTTTATCACGCCACCCAGGCGCCGCACATGATGCAGAACCTGTTCGCGCTGCATCTGGGGCTCGCGGAGCATCAGGTGCGCGTGATCACCAAGGATGTCGGCGGTTCGTTCGGCATCAAGGTGCATACCTACGCCGACGAGATGGCGACGGTGGCGCTGTCGAAACTGTTGAAGCGCCCGGTGAAGTTCGTCGCCGACCGCATCGAGAGTTTCGTGACGGACATCCACGCGCGCGACCATCGCGTGAAGGCGCGGTGCGCGATCAAGAAGGACGGCACGATAACCGCGTGGGACATCGACGATCTCACGGGCATCGGGCCGTACTCGGTTTATCCGCGCACGTCGGGCATCGAGGCGAACCAGGTCGTGAACCTCGTCGGCGGCCCTTACAAGACGCCGAACTATCGCTGCGTCGCGCGCGTCGTGTTCACCAACAAGGGCGTGATGTGCCAGTACCGCGCGGTCGGCCATCCGATCGCGTGCGCGGTGACGGAAGGCCTCGTCGACCAGGCCGCGATGAAGATCGGCATGGACCCGGCCGACGTGCGCCGCAAGAACCTGATCCCCGACGACGCGCATCCGTCCGGCTCACCGTCCGGCCTCAAGTTCGAGAAGCTCAGCCACATCGCGGCGCTCGATAAGCTGTTGGCGATGACGGACTATAAGGCGTTGCGCGCCGAGCAGGCGGCGATGCGGGCGAAGGGCATTTATCGCGGCATCGGTTTCGCCAGCTTCATCGAGGTGACGAACCCGAGCCCGGCGTTCTACGGCGTCGGTGGCGCGAAGATTTCGGCGCAGGACGGCGTCACGATCAAGCTCGATGCGCAAGGCGCGATCGTGTGCCAGAGCAGCGTGACAGAGCAAGGCCAGGGGGCGGAGTCCGTCATCGCGCAAGTGGCGGCGAGCGCATTCGGCGTGTCGCTGGACAAGGTGCGCGTGATCACCGGCGACACCGACAACACGCCCTACGGCGGCGGCACGTGGGCCTCGCGCGCGGCGGGTATCGGCGGGGAGGCGGCATGGCAGGCGGGCAAGGCGTTGCGCGCGAACGTGTGTTTGTTGGCCGGCTCGATCTTGCAGGCGGCGCCCGAGACGCTCGACATCCGCAATGGCGTCGTCGTCGACAAAGAGACGGGACGCGAGCGTATCGGTCTCGATGAGGTCGCGCGCATTGGATATTTCCGGCCCGATACGTTGCCGCCGGGCTTCCAGGCCGAGCTGATGGCGACGCGGCATTACGTGCCGCGGCAGTGGCCGTTCGCGTTTACCAACGGCATCCAGGCGAGCTATCTCGAAGTCGACACCGACACAGGATTCATCAAGCTGTTGAAGCACTGGTGCGTGGAGGACTGCGGCACGATCATCAATCCGCAACTCGTCGACGAGCAGGTGCGCGGCGGCGTGGTGCAGGGCCTCGGTGGCGTGCTTCTCGAGCATTGCCTGTACGACAGCGGCGGCCAGATGTTGAACGGCAACATGGCGGATTATCTCGTGCCGATGGCGGCCGAGATGCCGGATATCCAATGTGGCCACGTGGTGTCGCCGACGTCGGACGGCGAGCTTGGCGCCAAGGGTGCGGGCGAAGCGGGAACAGCCGGTGCGCCCGCGTGCGTGATGAACGCGGTGAACGATGCGTTGGCGCCATTGGGGGCGAAGCTGATCACGGAAATGCCGATCACGCCGGGTGTGGTGCTCAGAGCGTTGGGGCGGGTTTGAGCGGACGTAGGCTGGGTCAAGGACTTCGCGCGACCCAGCATTTTCCGGCATCACGTGGATTGCTGGGTCGCGCGGTACACCTGCGAAAGCAGGTGCATCGCTTGACCCAGCCTACGCCTTCAAACGCATTCAAGCCGTAGGATGCTATCGACGTTCGACGAGCCTTTGCGGCCATTTCCGCTTGACAGCTCATACAACGAAGCGCAGAATTCGAGTATTCCTGTAAAGGAGGTCTAAGAAAATGTCTCCACCCGGCAGTCTTAGACCGCTGGACGTGCTCTGAGGCGAAGTCCCACAGCAGGTTCGGCGGCAATCAAATCTACTAGATCGCAGCATTACTGCTGCAGACGACTGGCAGCTTGGCTGGTCTAACGCCCTGCGCGTGCCCTCGATTAAACGAGCGGAGCGTTTGTGCTCGGCGATTGCTTGTTGCGTCCTGAATGATGCCGACTGGTGATACCTACGATCCAGCGGCGCGAGGATACCTTCAGGCACAGAAACAGCTCGGCGCACCAGTCCGACGCGGACCGGGCAATTCGCTGCGATGAAATGGCGAGCTTCGCGCTCGTTTAACTTGGCGAGCTCCGCCAGACGCCTTGGCCACGGACGAGGAAAAAAGCGGAGCGAGCCTATTGTGCTGATACTGCAAACGCAGTTTGTCGGGGCGGCCTGATAGCCGCCCCTGCTTTGTTTCTCAGCAGCCCATTGCTCACCAGCCCATCAGCTTCTTCGTGCTGATCTCATTGTCCTTCAGGAACTTGACGTAGGCCGCGCCCTTGATGACTTCGGGCTGCAGGCTCAAACCCTCCGCCTTGGCGCGATGCTCGGGCGACTGCAGCACCTTCTCCAGTGCATCGACCAGCTTCTTTTCCGCGGCCTTGTCGAGGCCGGCCGGGGCGGCGATGCCGCGCGAGACGGACCAATCCTGGTTGAAGCCCTGCTCCTTGAAGGTGGGTGCATCCGGCATGAACTTCGAGCGCGTCGGCGACATCACGCCGAGGATGCGCAGCGCACCGCTTTTGGCCTCCTCCGCCACTTCCGAAATATTCGCGCCGAGCACGTGGATGTGGCCGCCGAGCGCTTGCGTCTTTGCTTCGGCGGTCGAGCGGCTGTGGACGACGCTGAGCTTGATGTTGTTCTCCGCTTCCATCGACAGGATCGCGAGATGGTCGTCGCTGCCCGCGCCATAAGCGGTGACCGTGACGACGCTGGGGGCTTTCTTTGCGGCCTCGACCACGTCCTTCACGCTCTTGTAGGGGCTGTCGGCCTTCACGGCCCAGACGTTGTAGTCGAGTACGTGATTCATCAGCGGCGTGAAGCTTTCGAGCGTTTCCTTCCGGCCGAGGGATTTGTCGAGATAGCCGGCGTACATGCTGGGCACGTTGAGATAGCCGAGCAGATAGCCGTCTGGCTTGCCGGCAGCTAACCCGCCCCAGCCGACCCAACCGCCACCGCCGGCCCGGTTCTCGACGATGACTGACTTGCCGAGCACCGCTTCGAGGTCCCTGGCAAGCAGGCGGGCAGTAATGTCGGTGCCGCCGCCGGCGCCGTAGGGCACGATCAGCGTGACATTGCGCTCGGGGTATTGGGCGTGCGCCGCGGTGGTTGCCGCGAGCATCACGGAAGCGGCTGCAAGCAACGCGAAACGCCGCGCACCGATCTTTATCATGTCGTGTTTCTCCCCTGTGTTTTGGATGCCAGGATTGCACGGGAGCGACCGTGCCCGGCATCATTCGCTGTGTCGTAACATGACTTGAGGGCGAACCCCAATATGTTGGCGGGATGTTGGCGGGGGAACGACGACGCGACCATCTGTGCAGACGCCGAAAACTTGCTAAGTTGCGGTTCTATCCCAACGACAGCTCGAGCCAGCCCATGTTGGGTTGCGGCCTACGGGCCTAACCCAACCTACGACGCAACAGCAACGAAGAATGGAACACCGCATGGCCAAAGCGCCCAAAGCCGCCGCGACGCCGCCTGCCAAGAAGGGCCGCAAGGTCGTCATCACGTGCGCGATAACCGGCGCGATCCATACCCCGTCGATGTCGCCGTATATTCCGATCACGCCGGAAGAGATCATCGCCGACAGCTTGGCCGCCGCCGAAGCGGGCGCCGCGATCCTGCATCTGCATGCGCGCGATCCGATCACCGGCAAGCCGGATCAGACGCCGGAGGCGTTCGGCCGCTTCCTGCCGCGCTTGAAGCAACAGACGAACGCTGTGATCAACCTGACGTCCGGCGGGTCGCCGACGATGCTGGTGTCCGAGCGCGTGAAGCCGGCCGCGCAGTTCAAGCCGGAGGTCGCCTCGCTCAACATGGGCTCGATCAACTTCGCGCTGTTCCCGATGCTGGAGCGCTACAAGGACTTCAAGCACGACTGGGAGAAGCCATATCTGGAAGGCACCAAGGACCTCGTGTTCCGCAACTCGTTCAAGGACATCGAGTACATCCTGGAGACCTGCTACGACAACAACACGCGCTTCGAGTTCGAGTGCTACGACATCGCGCATCTGTATAATCTCGCGCACTTCCTGGAGCGCGGCCTCGTCAAGCCGCCGCTGTTCGTGCAGTCGGTGTTCGGCATCCTCGGCGGCATCGGCACGCATCCGGAAGACGTGGCGCATATGAAGCGCACCGCCGACCGGCTGTTCGGCAAGCAGTACGAGTGGAGCGTGCTCGGCGCGGGCCGGGCCCAGATGTCGATTGCCGCGATCGCCGCAGCGCAGGGCGCGAACGTGCGCGTCGGCCTGGAAGACTCGTTGTGGATCGGCCCCGGTCAGCTCGCCAAGTCGAACGCCGAGCAGGTCCGCTGCGTGCGCCAGATCCTCGAAGGCATGGGGCTGGAGATCGCAACGCCCGACGAAGCGAGGCAAATTTTGTCGCTCAAGGGCGCGGACAAGGTGAATTTTTGAGGTGATGCGCGCGCCAACGTAGGCTGGGTCAAGGTCCGCGCTCCTAGCGGGCCGCGACCCAGCACTTCTTGGTGCACCGTGGATGCTGGGTCGCGCAAGTGCTTGACCCAGCCTACGGCTGAAGGGCGTCGACTGAGGTATGACGCAGTCACTCCCGCTTTGGCACATGCCGCGCAAGGTCCATTGCATCGTGCAGGATGCGCAGTACTTCGATGGTGCGCTCCGGGCCCTCGCGATACAGGATCAGATGCCTCCCGCGTTTTCCATTGCGCGCCACGTGCAGGGTTCGCAAGCGGTCGCCGATGTCCTCGCGTGACGCGCTGCCACGCAGTTCCGGGTCGGCCTCCAGCGCCTTCAAGGCACTCTTCAAGGTCGCGCGATAAATTTTTGCCTGTCGTGCACCAAAGGTCTCGATCGTGTATTCGATGGTATCGACGAAATCGCGATTGGCCGCGTCTGCCAGGGCTACCCGCCAACGCGCCACGATCAACGCGCCTTCTTGCGAGCAAAGGCCTTGGCCGTCAGATTGTCCAAATGAGTCGACAATTCCATGGCGTTTTCGAAGACCTTGTAGTTGCCTTTTTCGAAGTCGTCGATCCCAACTCGTGCCGCAGCCCGCAGTGCCTCGAGCTTGGCAGCCTGCTCCTTCTCGCGTTCCTCGATCAGGCGGATGCCTTCACGCAGGACCTCGCTTGCGTTCTGGTAGCGGCCGCTCTGGACCAGATCGTCGATCAGGCTCGACTGGTGCTCGGTGATGACGACATTGCGTGTGGGCATCCAATCTCTCCTTTTGGTTACAAAATACCATGGTTGGCATAATCTGCCAACGATACGTTTCGGCTCAGCTCCTAGAGTCCCCACTTGACGTTCCGCACTCTGGCGGCGAGACCTTCCGCCACCCCCCTCCGGCCCTACGGGCCACCTCCCCCGCAAGGGGGGAGGAAAAACGCTAGAGGAAACATCACACATGAAAATCAAAGTCGGACTGAAGGCGATCGAGGAAGCGTCGGAGAAGCTGTCCAACTGGGGCAAGTGGGGCAAGAAAGATCACATCGGCACGCTCAACTATGTGAAGCCCGAGCACATCGTCGCCGCCGCCAAGCTGATCAAGCGCGGCAAGGCGTTCGCGCTCGGCATCCCGCTCGATCGCGAGGGCCCGCAGAACGGATTGTTCGGCGGCCGCTTCAATCCGATCCACCAGATGCTGGCGACGGGCACCGATGCGGTGGCCGGGCAGCAGGACTGGAACAAGATCCGCTACGCCGACGATACGCTGAACCTGTGCGTGCAGGGCGCGACGCACTGGGATGCGCTCGGCCACATCTTCTACGAGGACAAGTGCTACAACGGCCATGACGCCAAGCTGATCGACAGCCGCGGCTTGTCGGTGCTGGGCATCGAGCATTCCAAGGACAAGATGACGGGTCGCGGCGTGCTGCTCGACATCGCTCGGTTCAAGGGCGTCGACTATCTCGAGGATGGCTACGGCATTTCCAACGACGAGCTCGACGCGTGCGCCAAGGCGCAGAAGGTCGAGATCCGCGAGGCGGATTTCGTGATGATCCGCACCGGGCAGATGGAGAAGTGCCTCAAGACCAAGACGTGGGGCGGCTATGCCGGCGGCGACGCGCCTGGCGTGAAGTTCGAGAACTGCTACTGGTGCCACGACAAGAAGATTGCGGCGATCATCTCCGACACGTGGGGCGTCGAAGTGCGTCCCAACGAGACGAAGGAAGCCAACCAGCCCTGGCACTGGGTCGTGATCCCCGCCATGGGTCTGTGCATGGGCGAGATCTTCTACATGAAGGAACTGGCCGAGGATTGCGCGAAGGACAAGGTATACGAGTTCTTCTTCACGGGTCCGCCGCTGATCATCACCGGCGGCACGGGCTCGCCGATCAATCCGCAGGCCATTAAGTAGGTCGATGAGGTGTCAGACCCTCTGGGTCTGACACCGTTGCGCTACGATCCGGACAAAGCGCTGATCACCTTAGTTATTGAGAGCGGTGCATGGTGTCAGACCCGGAGGGTCTGACACCTAAGGACGGATCGCAAAATAGCTGAATCGTGATCTGTGTGCGTGCGACCGTGTGACTCGGCAGCGCGGGATTCCTTGTCCCGGCGAACAGTCGTACGCCGTTGCATGATCGACAGACAAGCCATTCGGCAAAGATGGGAAGCCGTCGG
>CAMDPA010000266.1 GCA_945903565.1 Devosia equisanguinis
TTTGCAACCACATCGCGATGAACCTGATGGCCACCACGAGAACCAAGTCGAGCCTCAAGCTCCGCCGCAAACGAGCCGGCTGGAATACCGGCTATCTCAAGGACATCCTCTATGGCGTGGGCTGATCATCTTCGAGCGATTCCCCTGAATGCTCCGCGGAATTGCGGGTCAGCCCCGCACCAGCCACACGATCACGACCCCGGCTGCCACCGAAGCCAACCCGGCCATTCTCAAGGCCTGCTGTGGCGTCGATGCGGCGGCCGTCAGCAGCCGCACGCCAAGCGTCGGCGCGAGGGCCCAGATCAGGCCCTCGAGCACCAGCATCAATCCAAGTCCAACTGCCAGATCGCTCATCGTTTCGGCTGTGGCGTGGTTCCGAGCGGATTGTTGAAGAAGCGGAAGAATTCGCTGTCGGGGGACAGCAACATCCGCGTGCCTTCCTTCGCCTTCATCGAGGCATCGTAAGCCTGCATCGAGCGATAGAAGTGGAAGAACTCCGGGTCCTTGTTGAACGCCTCGGCGAAGATCCGGTTGCGCTCCGCATCGCCTTCGCCGCGCAATTGCTCGGACTTGCGGGTGGCTTCCGCGGTCAGCACCGTCACCTCGCGGTCGGCGGTGGCGCTGATGCGGTTTGCCGCAGCGGTACCTTCGGCGCGGAACTCGGCGGCCTCCTGGTCGCGCTGCGCCTTCATCCGTTCGAACACGGCCTTCGAGTTGGCACGCGGCAAATCGGCCCGCTTGATGCGCACATCGACCACCTCGATGCCGAACTCCTTGCCTTCGTCGTTGACCTGCTTGGCGATCCGCCGGATCAGCTCCTCGCGCTTGTCACGCACGACGTCCCTGAACGTCACGCCACCAAGCACACGGCGCATCGAGCTGTCGACGATCGGCCCAAGCGTCGTGCGCACGTTCTGAACACTGCGCACGGTCTGGTAGAATTTCAACGGCTCGACGATGCGATAGCGCGTGAAGGCATCGACGACGAGACGCTTCTGGTCGGAAACCGTGACCTCCTGGGGCGCGGTATCCAGATCGAGAATGCGCTTGTCGAAGTACTCGACCGTCTCGACCACCGGCAATTTCCAGTTCAGGCCGGGAGTCGTGATGATCTTCCGCGGGTTGCCGAACTGCAGGACGATAGCCTGCTGGTTCTGGTGGACGATGAACATCGACATGTAGGCCGCGGCTGCGCCGAGACCGAGAAGCAGGAGGATGCCTGCGAAAAACGTACGCATGGGGCCTACCTCACTTCTTTGGCTGGAGCTGATCGAGCGGCAGGAACGGAACAACGCCCTGGCCACCCTTGTTGTCGATGATCACCTTGTCGGCGCCACCGAGCACACGCTCCATGGTTTCAAGAAAGATCCGCTTACGCGTCACGTCCGGAGACTTGCGGTACTCCTCATAGACATTGATGAAGCGAGAAGACTGGCCGACGGCCTCGGCCACGGTCTGCAGCTTGTAGCCTTCGGCCTCGAGCAGGATGCGCTCGGCGGCGCCACGCGCCTCAGGCACCTTCTTGTTGGCGTAGGCCTGGGCCTCGCTCTGCAGCCTTTCGCGGTCCTGCCGGGCAGTCTGGACGTTGACGAAACTGTCGATCACCTCGCGCGGCGGATCGACCTTCTGGAGCTGGACCTGGTCGACGCGGAGACCAGAACCATAGTTGTCGAGCACGTCCTGGATCAGCTTTTGGACCTTCTGCTCGATCTTCTGGCGGGCTTCGGTGAGGATCGGCTGCAGGTCGGACTCACCGACCACCTCCCGCATCACGCTTTCCGAGACCTCTTTCACGGTGTTCTGGGGATCCTCGATGTTGAACAGGTACTGCTCAACGCCCCAGCGATTGGTCTTGGGATCGCGGTCGGTGCGAATGCGCCAATAAACGGTGAAGTTGACGTCGACGATGTTCTCGTCGCCGGTCAGCATCAAGCTTTCCTCGGGATGCTCGCGCGGGCTGCCGACGCCGCCGCGGCCGACGGAGCGCATGCCGATCTCGGTAATGCGCTGCTGCAGGACCTTCGGCAGGTAGACTTCCTCGACCGGATAAGGCCAGCGGAAGTGCAGTCCCGCCGGTTCCCAGCGCACGTACTGGCCAAAGCGCAGCACGACGCCCTGTTCATCCGGTCTGACCTGGAAGGTGAAGGCGTAGAAGCCCAGCACTGCCGTGGCAATTGCAGCCAGTAGAAGGAACAACGGTCCAGGCAGGCCGGAGCCGGGCATGACCTGCTTCAGACGATCCTGACCGCGCTTGAGGAACTCCTCGAGATCAGGCGGCTGGTTACCGCCGCCGCCGCCACCGCCGCCGCCAGGCCCTTGCCCCCACGGACCGCCGCCGCCGCCCTTCCAGCCGCCGCCACCGCCGCCGTTGTTCTGATTATTCCAAGGCATCCGTCGAGCCTTCCGTTATCGCATCAAGCTTCACGTCGAATTCAGTTACGAACGCCCCGACCTCGACATCGGTCCGCGCTCGCACCACGATCCACGCAATCACCAACCCGGATTGCGCAGGTATATGCTGGCCGCTTGGTCACGTCGCAGCCATGCGGGCGGGACTGTCGGGAGAAGATGCACCCATATAGCCAACCCGCCGCAACCGCGCAAACCGTTCTCAGCAGATTGGTAGCTTTGGACGTCCCTTCAAGCCCGTGGCAATGCTGGTCTATGATTAAACGTTCTGGCCAACGTCCACCTGGGATCCCCCGAGCCGTTCGTAGACGATCATTGTGGCGGCGTGATCGTCGGTTGGCCCGCGCGGCAACGCCTCCTGCCTGATCGTGCGCCAAACTGCGGCATCCAGGGTGGGAAAAGCCGCATCACCGGCCGGAGTTGCATGCACCTGCGTGAGGTAGACTCGGTCAGCCAGGGGTAGCGCCTGGCGGTAGATCTCGCCGCCGCCGATTACCATGATCTCAGTTGCGCCACGCTGGCTGGCTTTCTCGCGGGCGAGATCGAGAGCGGCCTGCAGGCTGAAAACGGCTTCCGCGCCGAGTGGGCGAAAGTTCGGATCGCGCGTCACGACGATGTTGTCGCGACCATCGAGCGCTTTTGGCAACGACTGGAAGGTCTTGCGACCCATGATCACCGGCTTGCCGATGGTCATGGCGCGAAACCGCTTGAGATCGGAGGGGATACGCCAGGGCAGCCCGCCATCGCTGCCGATGACGCCGTTCTCGGCGGCGGCGACGATGATGCAGATCAGCATGCTGGGTTCCAGGGGGTGAAGTCGTGAGTGGTGATTAGCGAGTTCCCGACGTAGCGCGAGACTTGACGCCTCGGTGGGACTATCTAAGCAGAGTTCGCAAAAGTGTCCTACGCGGTTTTGCGATAAAGCTCTGCGAAAGCAATAATCTAAGCAGACCATTCGTTGGCCTTCCAACGAATGGTCTGCTTAGGGCACAGCTTGCAAATCCGAGTTCGGCCTACCTTTCACCACTCACCATTCACCGCATGAACGACCCCGAGCAGTACTGGGATGCCAAAGCAAGGGCAAGCGCGCACGATCCGCTCGGGGCGGTGTGCGTTGGCGATCCCGTGCGCGACCGCTGCATCGACATGGTGCAGCATAGGTTGATGCAGCTGGCATTGGCGCATCTGGATCGCGCGCGGATGCCGGCAGCGCCATTGGCGCTCGATATGGGCTGCGGCACGGGCTGGTGGGCCGAGGTGCTGGGCCGCGAAGGCTTCGACTATCACGGCATCGATATCTCCGCCGCGATGATCGAGATTGCCCGGCGCGAGCAACCTGCGGCGCGTTTCGCCAAGTTCGACGGCCAGCGGCTGCCGTTCACCAGCGCGCGCTTCGATGTCGCGATGTCACTGGCGGTGATCCACCACAACTCGTACGCGCGTCAGGACATGCTGCTGGACGAACTTGTGCGGGTGTTGAAACCGGGAGGTACGCTGCTGGCCTTCGAAGGGATCGGCGCTCGGGCGACAGGTGGAGATGGCGTGTTCTTCTACCGCCCGGTGGAGGATTGGCGGGCGGCACTGGAAGCGCGCGGGTTGGCGCTCGAATGGCAGCGCGGCGCGCGATACTTTGCGGTCGAGCATATCGGTACAACCGCCGCGAAACGGCTGGGGTTGGGCTCGGGCAAATGGTTGTCGCCGGCGCTACTCAGGCTCGGTGCGCATATCGATCCGTACTTGATCGCAGCGCGGCCAAACCGGCTGCACGACCGGTGGTTTTCGATTTGGCGGAAGGGCTGATAGCCCGCGCTTCCCATTCCCGGCCGGCTCGACTATCAATCAGCCGCTCTTTCGGCCTCGATCAGGCTGGCCCATTCATATAGGCCCAACATGACCGCTAACCTGCCCACGCCGCGGCCCGGCGTGCTCGATATCGAAGCCTACGTGCCCGGCGAAAGCTCGGTTCCCGGCGGCCTCAAGCCGATAAAGCTGTCGTCGAACGAGACACCGCTCGGGCCAAGCCCGAAGGCTGCGGCGGCGTACAAGGCTGCTGGTCAGGAGATCGAACGCTATCCCGACGGCGGGGCCACGGTACTGCGCAAGGCGCTTGCGAATGCGTACGGCCTCAACGCCGATCGCATCGTGTGCGGCGCGGGTTCCGACGAGTTGCTCAGCCTGTTGGCGCGGGCGTATCTGGGGGTGGGCGACGAAGGCCTGTACACCGCGCATGGCTTCCTGGTTTATCCGATCGCGATCCTGGCGTGCGGGGCAAAGCCGGTGGTCGCGCCCGAGATCAACTATCGCGCGGATGTCGACGAGCTTTTGAAGCGTGTGACGCCGCGCACCAAGGTCGTGTTCCTGGCAAATCCGAACAATCCGACCGGCACCTACATGCCGTTCCAGGAGGTGCGGCGCCTGCGCGAGAAGCTGCCATCGAACGTGCTGCTGGTGATCGACGCGGCGTATGGCGAATACGTGCGCCGCAATGACTACGAGATGGGGTTGGAGCTGGTCGCGACGACCGAGAATACGGTGATGACGCGCACGTTCTCCAAGATCCACGGCCTCGCCTCGCTGCGGCTGGGATGGTGCTATTGCCCGGCGGCGATCGCGGACGTGCTCAATCGTATTCGTGGACCGTTCAACGTGTCGGGTCCCGCGATTGCGGCGGGCGTGGCGGCGATCGAGGATCGTGCGCACGTCGAGACATCGGTCGCGCACAACGAGCGCTGGCTTGAATGGCTGCAGGCGGAAATCCCCAAGCTCGGGCTCGAGGTGACGCCGTCGGTCGGCAACTTCATCCTGATCCACTTTCCCAAGGACGACGCCAAGCGCGGCGCCGTGGCTGCAGATGCCTTCTTGAAATCGCGCGGCATCATCGTGCGGCGCGTGAAGGCGTATGGCCTGCCGGACGCGTTGCGGATGACGGTCGGCACCGAGAGCGACAATCGGGCGGTCGTTGCGGCACTCGCTGATTTTCAGAAGCAGGCCAAAGGATGAGTTCAGTTCAAAAAGGCGGGATGTTCCAGCGTGTGGCGCTGATCGGCATCGGGCTGATCGGCTCGTCGATCAGTCACGCCATGCGGCGCGGGGGGCTTGCAGGCAGCATCGTCGGGCACGCAAAGAGCGTTGCAACCCGCGACACGGCGCTGCGGCTTGGCCTCATCTCAACGGCCTACGCCAGCGCGGCGGAGGCTGTGGCTGGCGCGGATCTCGTCATCTTATGCGTGCCGGTCGGCGCGTGCGGCGCCATCGCGGCGGAGATCGGGCCGCATCTGGCCAAGGGCGCGATTGTGACGGATGTCGGCTCGGTCAAGGGTGCGATCGTGCGCGATGTCGGGCCGCATCTTCCCGCCGGCGTTCACTTCGTGCCGGGCCACCCGATCGCAGGCACGGAATACTCCGGGCCCGAGTCCGGCTTTGCCTCGCTGTTCGATAACCGCTGGTGCGTGCTGACGCCGCCGCCTGAGACCGATCCCGCGGCGACCGCCAAGCTCAAGGCGCTGTGGGAAGCGATGGGCTCCAATGTCGAGGTGATGACGGCGGAGCATCACGACATGGTGCTCGCCATCACCAGTCACGTGCCGCATCTGATTGCTTTCAACATCGTCAATACGGCGGCGCATCTGGAGCGCGTGACGGACAGCGAAGTGATCAAGTTCTCGGCCGGCGGGTTTCGCGATTTCACGCGCATCGCGGCCTCCGATCCGACGATGTGGCGCGACGTGTTCCTCAACAACAAAGAGGCGGTGCTGGAGATGCTCGGCCGCTTCACGGAGGATCTGATCCACCTGCAGCGCGCGATCCGGTACGGCGAGGCCGATACGCTGTTCCGGCTGTTCGGGGAGGCGCGCGAAGTCCGCAAGGGCGTCATCCAGGCGGGGCAGGATACGGCGGCGCCGAACTTCGGGCGCGAGGCGGGCGCGGATGCGCGCGGGAAGGCGAAGTAGCGCCGTGGAGGCCCGCACCAGCGCCCCATCCCGTCCCCTATGGATCTTCGGCTATGGCTCGCTGATGTGGCGGCCGGGCTTCGACTACGAAGAAGCCGTGCTGGCGCGGGTCGAGGGCTGGTGCCGGGGCTTCTTCATCTACTCCACACATCATCGCGGCACACATGCTCATCCTGGCCTCGTACTCGGACTGGACCGAGGTGGAACATGCGACGGCATGGCGTTCCGGGTGGCCGCGAGCCACGCCTCACGAACGCTCTGCTATCTGCGGGCGCGCGAGCAGATCAACGGTGTCTATCGCGAGCAGCCCGTTCGCGTGCGGCTGGAGGACGGATCGGGCCGTCATGTCGAGGCCATCGCCTATGTCGCGGAGCGGCGTCATCCCAGTTTCGCCGGGCGGCTGCCGCTGTCGGCGCAAGTGCGGCTGATCCGGGGCGCGAGCGGTGTCTCGGGGCCGAACCTGCACTACCTCATCAGTACGGTGCGCCACCTCGAGTATTTGGGCGTCAAGCAAGCCGAGCTGTCGCGCCTTGTCGCATTGTCGGGTCCCCATCTGGCGCGCGCGGCCGCGGCCGGCAATCTGCAGCGCGCGACACGGGCGCTGATCGGCCATTGCCTCGCGCATCGCGTGAAGGTGCCGTTGATGCGCAAGGGCGAGCGCCGTCGCTTCATCTACAGGCAGCGCATCGCAGAATGGGCGCTGGCGGAAGACTGATTCAGCCTATGGCGCGAAAGTGCAGCTCAATCTCGCCAATCCGTAGCACTATCAGCAAAGCGCGACATTCCTTGATCAGCTGGCCCTGATCGACTGGGCGTGAGTCTGCAGGAGCCGCCGCATGAAAGTTCTCGTCACAGGAGCCAATGGGCACCTGGGAGCCAATCTCGTCCGCGAACTGCTGGCCGCTGGTCATGCGGTGCGCGGCTCGGTGCGCGTGCTGGCCGATCCTGGACGGACCGAGCATCTGAAGGCGCTCGGCCCCGTCGAGCTGGTGCAGGCCGACCTCGATCACCCCGCTACTTTGCGCGCTGCAATGGAAGGCATGGATGCCGTCCTGCATACCGCTGCGCTTTATCTGTTCTATGCGCCGGGGCAGGATGCAGCGATCGTCCGAGCTAGCCCGGATTATGCACCAGACCTTGGAAAATCGTTGGCAGTTGTGGTGCAAGTGGCGAGATTCACGTAACAATTCGGTGTCGAGACGAAGAGTGCCGCGTATCAACGCTACGCCACAACCGCCATGACCCAAGATACCCCAGCC
>CAMDPA010000267.1 GCA_945903565.1 Devosia equisanguinis
CCCGAGATCATGGCCTTGCTCCGGTCAAGCGTGCTCGGCCTCATCCGCCGCACCGGACGCAAACCCACCGAAGCCCGTCCCGCCTACGCCGCCCACCCCAAAGCCGCGATCAGGCTGCTCATGGGCTCATGAATTGAATTGCCCTGGCGAGATCTGTTGTCGGCGTTGGGTACCGCGTGCACTCGGACTCCTCATGTGCATAACGCCTGCGGTCTCGTAGGCGGCGAGGGGCCCAACAGAGGGACCGTGGTCGGATCGGCCGCCTTAGGTGCCGATGGCCTGGTGCGGATTCCCGGTGGGGTGGATCTGTCCTCGCTTCCAAGCGGGCGCAGCAGATAGTTCGCGCGGTGGCCGGGCAAGTGGGGCCTCGCGCACCACATTTGCGGGTAATCTGCCGGATGATCGAGGCGGCCGGCAACGAACGACGGCAGGAGGCTGAGGTCTTCTCGGCCCAGACGTGGTGGGTGGGCCGAGACGATGACCTTCTACGATGACCTTCTATAAGGTGTGCATCGAGGTATGCATCGAGCGCTGGGATACGCTATGCAAAGGATGAGGCTCGCCGGCAGGTTTGCAACCTGCGCCAATCAGAACACGTGAATTTGAGCACGGGGAGAAGCACGAAATGACTGCGAATTCGAGCATGCGGCGTGGGGCACTCGGGGTGGCGGCGGCCGTGTTGCTGACGCCCGCCGTGGCCTTCGCCCAGGCGTGGCCGACCAAGGGGACGATCAAGGCAATCATCCCGTTTCCGCCGGGAAGTACGACGGACGCGATCGGCCGTATCGTGATGGACGAAGTCGCCAGGCAGATCGGCCAGACGATCATCACGGAGAACCGTCCGGGCGCTGCGTCCACGACCGGGATCAATGCGGCCGCCAAGGCAGACCCCGACGGCTATACGCTGCTGATCGCGTCGTCTTCGTTCACGGTCGTGCCGCACACGTTCAAGGCACTACCTTACAATCCGGAAGCCGACTTCGCGCCGATCATGCCGCTCGCCAACATGGCCAACGTGACCGTCGTGAATTCCAGCCGTGGTTACAAGACCGCCAAGGACCTCGTGGATGCCGGGATCAAGAAGGCGGGCGGGATGAACTATGCGTCCGTCGGGGTCGGCAGCGCCACGCACCTGACGGCCGAGCGGTTCCGCCTCAGCGCCAAATTCCCAGCCGTGCATGTGGCGTTCAAGGGAACTGCCGAGGCTCTCACCGAGATCCTTGCCGACCGGATGGACTTTTACTGCTCGCCGATCACCGCGATCGTGCCGTTGGTGAATGAAGGTAAGGTCACGGCGCTTGCCGTCAGCACGGCTACGCGCTCTGCCGCGCTGCCCAACGTGCCGACCAGCGTCGAGGCGGGCTATCCCGATAGCGGCTACGATTTCTGGGTTGGCGCTCTGATGCCGGCGAAGACGCCGCAACCGATCGTGGACCGCATGAATGCGGAAATCCGCAAGGCGCTCGACAAGCCGGATCTGGCCAAGAAGCTCGCCGATCTCGGCGCCGACCAATTGCGGATGTCGCCAGCCGAGTTCGCAGCCATGATCAAGCGCGAGATCAAGCAGAACGAGGCGGTGGTGACGGCGGCGGGCATCAAGCCGAATTGAAGCGATCAGGAACACTTCGAGATCGTTTGGATCGTCGGTTGCAAGACAAGGGGTGCTACCCCTTGACCCCGCCAAAGGGCGGTGCCCTTTGGAAACCCTTCCTTGAAGAGCGGGTTTTCGGGCGCGCGCCCAAACACCCTGACTTTGAGCCACGCACCTAACCAATGCGTTCCAGGAAGCCGAGTGCAGCGAGGCTATCCGGGATCTGCCCGTTCTCATGGGGGTGAAGACCCCGGATCTGCGCACTCCGACCTTGCAGGTCGGTCCGCTTGTCCGGGGACGCAACGGATAGGGTTTGTGCCTGACTGTCAGAGTTAGCGCTATTGGGGCGCCTGGGTGATTTTGGCTTCATGCGGAACAAGCAGGGGCACACGAAGATCTCATGCCAAACGGCACGTTCAGCATCGTTATCGTCGGGCACGGGGCGGCGGGATTGACCGCGGCGCTTGCTGCAGCGGAGGAGGCACGCGGGGCTGGCGTCGCGGCTGATATCATGGTGGTGGAGCGTGCGGCTGAGGGCGCGCATGGCGGCAACACGCGGTTCACGCCGTGTTATATGCGGCTCGAAGCGCCCGATCGGCTCTCGGCTGATTTCGTCGAGGACATGATCGCGGTTTCCGGCGGGCGCAATGATCGTGGCTACTTCGAGCGTTTGGCGGCGGAGGCTCCCGCCACGATGGGTTGGCTGCAGAGCCACGGCGTCCCGTTTCACAATCCGGTCTACTATCTCAGCGTCGGCCCGCCGCGCATCCAGCCGATCGGCGGCGGTGAGACGATCGTGCGCGAGTTGACGCGCGCGGCCAACGCGGCGGGCGTGCGGTTTCGATATTCGTGCAAGGCGGAGCGCCTGCAGCGCGATGCGCGTGGCGCGATTGCCGGGCTCGGGGTGACCAACGCAGAGGGGGCGGGGGAGACGTTGCCGGCGGATGCCGTGGTGCTTGCGTGCGGCGGGTTCCAGGGCGATGCGGATATGCTGCATCAGCATTTCGGGTCGGGCGGCGAGTCGTTGCGATTGATCTCGCCGGGCACGGCTCTCAATACGGGCGCCGGCATTCGAATGGCGCTCGACGTCGGCGCATCGCCCGCCGGCGATTGGAACGGCATGCACATCGAGCCGATCGACCCGCGCAGCGCCAACCCCGCGCCGGTCGTGCTCGTTTATCCCTACGGCATCGTGGTCGATCGCACGGGCAAGCGCTTCTTCGACGAAGGCGCCGGCCTGGTCCACGAGACGTGGGAAGCGTTTGCGCGCGACATTCATTTCGAGCGGCCCGGCCGCGAAGTGTACGCGATCCTCGACTCGCGGTTGCGTGACATCACGAATTTCGAACGCGCGATCCGATCCGAGGTGCCGCCATTCGAGGCGGCAACGCTGGCCGAACTGGTTGCGTTGATCGGTGTTCCGGCGCGCGCGCTGGAGGCAACGGTGGCAGGCTACAATGCGGCCTGCATCGGCAATCCCGCGCGTTTCGACGCCACCGATAAAGATGGCCTAATTGCTGCTTCAGCGCTTGCGCCGCCCAAGTCGAATTGGGCGCGCGCGCTCGATAAGCCGCCGTATCTTGCGTATCCCCTGATCGGCGCGATTGCCTATACTTTCGGTGGAGTGGCGACGGATACCGATGCGCGCGTGCTCGGCGCGGACGGTGCGATTGCAGGACTATACGCAGCGGGCGAGATCACCGGCCATTTCCACGGCACCGCGCCGAATGCGGTGGCGGTGCTGCGCGCGGCGGTGTTCGGGCGAATTGCGGGACGGAATGTGGTGCGTGGTGCGTAATGCGGCCGCCGTTGCATGTCGGGTCTCGTGCCTCGACCCGACCTACTGATATCGGTGGCGTAGGTCGGGTAGAGCTCTTCGCGAGACCCGACAATTTACGGCACGGCGTGAATTGTGGGGCTTCGTTCCTCGGTCCAGGTTACGGCGGATCGATGTGCGGATACCCCATCCGCTTCAATGCCGCCTTTGCAGATGCATGTTCGATGAAGCAGACGGGGCTGTTCTCAACGGTTGATAGGAAGGCCGTTGTTGCCTCGGCAGCGTTGTTGTGCAGCAGGTGCCATTGTCCGAGAAAAAACTGTGTTTCGGCTTGCTCCGTGGGTGATTTGGCCTCTGCGAGAGTTTCGATCAATGTCCGGCGGTCGAAGTAGAACTCAAGCATCGCGAATGGCCACTTTCTGACAACGAAATTCTCCAGCTTTATTTTTTGTGCTGCGGCATCTAGTGATTCCAGGTGGGCAATCGATAAAGAGTAATACAGCAATGCCCCGGGGTCGTGTTTTATGGAAATCGCATGCGCCAAGTCGTCTGCCGCATGTTGGAATTCCGCCATGTTGAAGTGAACGTAACCGCGCAACACCCTGTAATAGGGGATCGTGGGGCATGCCGTGATGGAGGCCGTATGATCCTTGAGTGCTCGGGCGTGGTCGCCGCGGAGGTAATGTGTGACGCCGCGTTCGCTGTAGGCGAGCACGTCGTTCCTGTTGAGCGAAATGGCCCGGTCGAAGTCGTCGATCGCGGGATTCAGGGCTCCATTCAGCTTGTGTGAAATGCCACGATTGTAGAATGCAATCGCCAGATTGCTGTCCAATCGAGCGGCAACGCTGAAGTCTTCGATGGCTTCATTGTGTTGTCCAAGGTGTTGGTAGCATAGACCACGATTGCTGTAGGCATATGCGTAGCCTGGATCGTGCTTAATTGCTTTTGTGGAGCGAGTGATCGCCCGCGAATACCGTTTTCTGGCATGGTGGATGCCGCCGATCTCGTGATTGACGATTGCGGCAATTCGACTTGCTTTGATGGCGTGGAAGGGCAATGCCGACTCCATTCATGGCGTGGGGTGCTTTAAGCCTGTATCGCGGCTTCGGGGTGCGATGGGACTTGAGCATTACATTCCCGGATCAATGATCGTGATCGTCCTGGTCGGGCATCGGGCCCATGGCTTCGCGCAGGTAGGCGGGCAGGTCGTCGTGGATGGCGCGGAGTTCGGCCTTGGCGGCTGGGCCCGTGGCCGCCGCGATCTGCGCTTCGGCGTCGGCGATCAATGGGGCAATCTCGGCGCGGGTGAGCAGGCCGCGCAGCATGAGGGTCGTGAGCAGGCTTTTCACCAAAGCGCTTTGCGCGGCGACGCGGGCTTCGAGGTCGGCAATCGTGGGCTCCTTGTGGCCGGTTGAGCCACTCGTTGCGTCAGCCTTGGTCATCGCGGTCTCCGAAGCATCTGTGAAGCGTGTCCAACCCTATAGCGTCTGGCATCGCCGGGGGGCAGCCCTATACGCGCAAGACCCTATGGCGGCAGCCCTATTGTGGCTGTGGGACGCGGCTGTTACCTACGCGGCGGCCTTACAGGGCCGGGACATGGGAGAGCCGTGAATGCGTGCCGCACTGAGGACTTCAGGAATTGCGCTTGGTCTGGCGCTGGCCGTGTCGGCCTCCGCCCACGCGCAACCCGCGGCCGATTTCTACAAGGGCAAGACGATCGAGATGCACATCGGCTACACGGCTGGTGGCGGTTACGACGTTTACGGTCGCATCGTCGCCCGGCACATGAGCAAGCACATTCCCGGTAATCCGCAGATCGTGCCGAAGAACACGCCTGGCGCGGGCAGTTTGCGCGCCGCCAATTGGCTTTACGCGGCAGCGCCCAAGGACGGCACGGCCATCGCAACTGTCGCGCGGGGCGCGGCGTTCGATCCGCTGCTCGGCGTGACCGCGGCGCAATTCGACGGCAACAAGTTCAATTGGATCGGCAGCGCCAACGACGAAGTCAGCGTGTGCGTGTCCTGGAAGGACAGCGGCATCACCACGTACGAGGACCTGCTGACCAAGGAACTCGTTGTCGGCGGCACCGGACCGACTGCGGATACCGACCAGTTTCCAAAGGTCATGAACGCGGTGCTCGGCACCAAGATGAAGCTGATTCCGGGCTATCCCGGCGGCAACGACATCTCGATGGCGCTGGAGCGGGGCGAAGTGAAGGGCCGTTGTGCGTGGTCGTGGTCGTCGGTGATTTCCACGCGCATGAACTGGTACAAGGAGAAGACCGTCCACGTGCTGATCCAGCTCGCGCTGCAGAAGCATCCGGACCTGCCTGATGTGCCGCTGATCATGGACCTCGCCAAGACCGAGGAGCAGCGCCAGATCCTTACCCTGGTGTTCGCGCGCCAGACGATGGGGCGTCCGTTCATGGCGCCTCCGGGCGTGCCGGCGGATCGGGTTGCGATCCTGCGCAAGGCGTTCATGGACACGATGAAGGACAAGGAATTCCTGGCCGAGGCCGAGAAGGGGCAGATCGAGATCACGCCGGTTTCCGGCGAGGCGTTGCAGGCGCTTGTTGCAAAGGGCTATGCCGTCGATCCCGCCATCGCCAAGAAGACGGCGGAGATGATCAAGTAGCTCACCCTCTCACATCGCGCGGCTCACATACTGCCAGAGCACGGTGACCACGGCGGCGATGGCCACAAAGAAGGTGCCGGCGGCGCCTACGATTCGTGGCCATAAGCGCATCGTGACGGCGTCGATGCCGAAGGGGTGCAGGATGCGGGATGCGACCAGGGCCAGGCCCATCGCGTGCAACCAGGTGCGCGAGCCGCCGTTGAGCTCGATGATCGCGAACAGCACGAGAATGAAGGGTACGCTTTCGACCCAGTTCATATGGCGGCGGGTCGCCTCGATCAGCTCTTTGTTGCCGCCGTCGTTGAGCGAGATGTTGGTGCGGCCGCGAATGGGGCCCACCAACGCCCACAGGACGAGGCCGATGGCGCCGAGCAGGCCCGCGTAAAGTGCCGTCACGTGCAGTGGCATGATGATCCCTTTTGAGCGACTATCCCGAAGTGGCGGCGGCACGTTGTAGATGATATGACAGAATGTCGCATCCGTGCTATGAGTTCATGGCGTGCGGCTGTGGCTTCCCGTTGATTTCCGCAAGGAATGAATGCGCCATACGAACACCTGCGGACACCATCCAATTGAAGCAGCAGCCTATTGCCTCTCATAACGAGGAGAAGCTGCGATGGCACACTATGACATCATAACCCCGACCGAGCCGGCCGAGGAACTGCCGGTCGTGCGGCAGATCGATTTGGCCGACCTCAAGGATGCGCTGACCAAGGGGGTCGCCGACTTCTGGGCGATGCCGACCCACGTCGTGTTCCTGTGCCTGATCTACCCAATCGCCGGGCTGCTGATCGGGCGGGCCACGTTCGGCTATGATCTGATCCCGCTGCTCTATCCGCTGGCGGCGGGGTTCGCGCTGCTTGGTCCGTTCGCCGCGATCGGTCTTTATGAGCTGAGCCGCCGCCGTGAGGCTGGAATGGACACCTCGTGGAAGCATGCGTTCGACGTCGTGCATTCTCCGTCGTTCAAATCGATCCTGGCGCTCGGCGGGGTGCTGGTGCTGCTGTTCATCGTGTGGGTGGCCGTCGCCCATGCGATCTATATCGCCAACTTCGGTGTTCGCGAGCCGGAGGCGCTCAGTACGTTTCTGTGGCAGGTGCTGACGACGCGGGAAGGTTTCAACCTCATCGTGCTCGGCAACCTCGCCGGCTTCCTGTTCGCGGTGATCGCGGCGTCGCTGAGCGTGATCGCGTTTCCGCTGCTGCTCGACCGCAACTGCGGCGTGGGGACGGCGATGCTTACCTCGCTCATGACGGTCGCTCGCAATCCGACGACGATGGCGGCGTGGGGGCTGATCGTGGCGGTGGGCCTGCTGCTGGGTTCGCTCCCGCTTTTCCTGGGGCTCGCAGTGGTGGTGCCGGTGCTTGGTCATGCCACCTGGCATCTGTATCGCAAAGTGGTCGAGCCGGATAACGGGCCGCGTCCGGAATATCGGCCGCGCCTCAAGGGCGTGCGCTATGCGGCGGAGTTTCCGTCGTCGCTGTTCTTTCCAGCGCGACGCGAGGATCAGCCTTGAGCATCGAACTCTGCTTGGCCGTTCACGCAATCGGCAACCGCACGA
>CAMDPA010000268.1 GCA_945903565.1 Devosia equisanguinis
CCGACGAACACGGGCGTGGTGCCGGCCGTGTCACCGACCAGCGTCTGATAGGTCGAGCCGCCGCGGAATGGTTCGGCGGGCAGGTTCGCGTGCTCGATGGCGGGCATAACCGTCTCCCATGCGCGGGGAACTGCGATGGGGATCATCCATGGACCGGCGCGCGCCAAGGCTCTATTCTGAACCTTGAGACAATCACACCACATCATCGGAGGCAAACACCATGCAGATGCGCACACTCGGCAAGACACGTCCGCTCGCGGTTCCCGCCGTCGGCCTGGGCTGCATGGGCATGACGCCCATCTACGGCACGCCCGATCCCGTTTCGGCGGAAGCCACCATCCGTCGCGCAGCCGAACTCGGCGCGGGCTTCCTCGATACGTCCGATGCCTACGCCAACGGCGCCAACGAGGAGCTGGTCGGCAAGGCGATCAAGGGCATCCGCAACAAGATCATCCTGGCGACCAAGTTCGGCAACGTGCGCATGCCCGACGGCTCGCCCGGCGCCAACGGCAAGCCCGAGTACGTGATCGAAGCATGCGAGAAGAGCCTGAAGCGGCTGGGTGTCGACGTGATCGACCTGTACTATCAGCACCGCGTCGACCCGATCGTGCCGATCGAGGAGACGATCGGCGCGATGGCCAAGCTCGTGGCGCAAGGCAAGGTGCGCTATCTCGGCATGTCCGAAGCCTCCGCGCAAACCGTGAGGCGTGGCCACGCGGTGCACCCGATCACCGCGCTGCAGACGGAATACTCGTTGTTCACGCGCGACGTGGAGCCGGAGATCCTGCCGACGTGCCGCGAGCTCGGCATCGGCTTCGTCGCCTACTCGCCGCTGCAGCGCGGCACGCTGACGGCCACCATCGGCGGCGTCGACGACCTCGCCGCCAACGACCGCCGCCGCGAGCATCCCCGTTTTGCCGCGGACAACCTCGCCAACAACGTCAAGCTGGTCGCGCCGATCAAGGCGCTCGCCGAGAAGCATGGCTGCACGCCCGCGCAGGTGGCGATTGCGTGGGTGCTGTCGCGCGGTTCAGACGTCGTGCCGATCCCCGGCACCTCGAAGGTCGCGCGTCTCGACGAGAACCTGGGCGCGGCCGAGGTCAAGCTGTCGAAGGCCGATCTCGATTTGCTCTCCGATGCGATCGACGCCAAGTCGGTGGCGGGCACGCGCTACCCCGGCGGCCAGATGAAGACGATCGGGATTTGATCCTGCCTCTCCCCCTCATTTCTCATGAGGGGGAGAGGCGACGGAAAGTCATCTAAATCTCGATAACGACGTACTCTTCCTCGACCGTCACCGGAAAGGTCTCCGCCACATAGGGGCCCTTTGCGAGATCTGAGCCCGGCTCGACCTTGGCGTCGAAGCTGCGCATGCGGGTGTTCGCGGGATCGACGTAGGACTGGCCCGTTTTGATCTCGAACTCCCAGCCATGCCAGGGGCACTTCACGAACTCGCCGGGACGTTCGAGGCGGTATTGGCCGGGCATGTCGCTTGTCGAAAGCCCCACGATCTTGCCCTGACACAGCGGGCCGGACTCGTGCGGGCACTTGTCGGCGAGCGCGTAGAACGCGCCCTGCACATTGAACAACGCAATGCGCCGCCCGCCCGCGATCACAAGCTTCGAGGTTCCCGGTGCGACCTCCGCGACCTTCGCGACGACGTAGCGTTTGGCCGTGGATTTCGCCGGATTGGTTTGGGGCGTCGTCATTTCAGGCCGTACAGCTCGATGGCGTTGCCGCCGAAGATGCGTTGCATTTTCGCCGCGGGAAGCTTCAGCTTGGACAGCACGAAGCTCGGCTCGTCGAAATCCCAGTGCGGATAGTCGGTCGAGAACATGATGCGGTCGGTGCCGACGCTCTCGAAAATCTCCGTGAGATCGCCATCGGGCGTGGGCTCGTCGAGCGGCTGCGTGGTCATCCAGATGTGCTCGCGGATGTACTCCGACGGCAGACGCTTCAGATGCGGCACCTCCGCCTTCAGCCGCTTCCAGTGCTTGTCGAGCCGCCACTTGAGGGCCGGCGCCCAGGCGATGCCGCCTTCCACGAGCACGACCTTCAGGCCGGGGAACCGCTCGAACACGCCTTCGATCACCATGCTGGTAACGACGCCCTGCATGCCCTGCACATTGTTGTGCTGCTCCTCTATGTAATAGGAGTGCCAACCGCCGGGCGTCGCAGGGAAACCATTGATGCCGCCGACATGCATCGCAATCGGGCGGTTGGCTGCAACCGCTGCCTCGAAAATCGGCCAGTAGCGGCGGCGCCCGATCGGCTCCAGCGAGCGCGGCGGCAACATGATTTGGGCGAAACGCTTGTCGGGGGCACGCCGCTCGATCTCCGCGACCGCCGCCTCGGGGTTTTCCTGCGTCACCACGATCGAGGCCTTGAGGCGCGGCTCCGGCTCCACCCACTTGGCGAGCTGCCAATCGTTGACGGCGGTGGCCAGGGCCGCGCCAAGATCTAGGTTGCGCTGATTGCCGGGGCCACGGTTCAGCGGCATCAGCATACCCCATGCGAAATCGTAGGTATCGATCAGTTGCTCGCGCATGAAAGCCAGATCCGAGCCCGGAGGTGCACCGCCCGGCGGCCACGCGTCGGCGCGGGCGACATCGGGCGACATGCGCGGATGCGACAGCGTATCGGCGAGCGCCTGCCGGTAGAGGCCGCCGAATGTCGCGAGATGATCGCGCCAGCGCTGCGACAGGAACGGCGCCAGTTCAGCCGGTGTCGAGAATTGCGGATGGATATCGCAATCGACAAGCGTGGTTCCCGCCAGCAGCGGTTTGCGCTTGGCGGGTTTGGCTGAGGGCTTGCGGTCGTCGAGGGTGAGGGTCACGTCGCAGGCTCCTTTGACGGCAGGGTAAGGGCGAGGCGCGGATAGGTCTCCAGCGCATTTTCGTACAGCACGCGCCGGCCCAGCGGCGTTGATGGCTTCACCGGAAGCGCGTCGGTGCCTTCGTAGTGCCAATGCGGGAAGTCGGTCGAAAACAGGATCATGCGGTCTGATCCGAGCTGTTCGACAACCTGTTCCAGCACGCCGCCAGCATCGGGACCATCGAACGGCTGTAACGTGAGGCGGACGTGATCGCGTGCGATTTCGGACAAGGGCCGCTTGACCCACGGCGTCTCCCCGCGCACGCCGCGCCAGGTCTTGTCGAACCGCCACGTGCACGCGGGCAGCCAGCTTACACCCGACTCGGTCAGCACCACCTTGAGGCTGGGGAATTTCGCGAACACGCCTTCGGATACGAGACTGACGAGACCCGCCTCGAAGGCGAACGACTGCGCAACGTAGTCTTCGAGGTAGTGCGAACTCCAGCCCGCCATCATCGGATGATGATAGCTCGATCCCGCATGAATTCCGACCGGCAGCTTGTGCCGCTGCGCCGCCTCGAAGATCGGCCAGTTCGCGCGATTGCCGATCAGGTTCTGGCCGGCGATCAGCATCAGCACCTGCACGAAGCGGTGATCGCCCGCCCGACGCTCGATCTCCGCGACCGCCAATTCCGGATTGCCTTGCGGCACGACGATCGAGGCGCGCAGCCTGGGCTCGCGGTCGAGCCATTCCTTGGCGATCCAATCGTTGACCGCCGTGCACACCGCGGCCGACATATCGCTGCTCGGCAGCACCATGCCGCCCCAGATGCAATTGGCGATCGCGAGGCTCGTGCCGAACCCGTCGAGCGCCTTCGTTTGAAGCAACGCCAGATCGGTGCCGGGATTGCCCTTGGCCGGCCGCCAGTCGGGACGGCCGTTGATCGGCGCGTTGGGCGGCTCGCTGGTCATGGTCCAGCTGGTGCGGTTGATCCCGCGCATCAGGAACTGCGCGCGCCAGTATTCGTCGAGATAGGGCAGGATCGTATCGATCGAAGGTACGGCGATGTGGACATCGCAGTCGATGGCGGGTGGGCCGAACACGCTCGGCCTGGCCACTACGCTTGTCTGCTGGTTTGCCGCCATTCCCGCGCCCTTGCTGCCACTGCGGACGTACTCCAACCCATTCGGCACCGAGCGTCAACGACGAGAAGCGATCGGCTGACAGGCGCGTTTCGCGGGTGCTTATGGGTTAGGGCCGTGGGCAGGTCTGGGGCATGCGCGGGGCACGTCAAGGCCATGTCGTGTGGCCGGCGGGGGCGCGAAGCGCGGCCCGGAATTCAGCGTGGCGCCCAGGGGGTGAATTGAACACCCGACACTGCGATTTTCAGTCGCATGCTCTACCAACTGAGCTACCTGGGCAAGACTAAGCGGGCTGAGCTGGCGAAACGAGCTCAACCGCGAAGCTCGCGGGTTATAGTGCGGTGCATCGGGGCTGTCCAGACGCTTTGTCATGCCGCCGACAAATGTCGCGCATGATCCGCTCGGCTCCTCGCCGGATCGATCACGCCAGCTCCGCGAGGAGGCACTTCAACAAGCCGTAGTCGTAACGGCCGCCGAGTGCGGTATGAACCGGACCGAGCCGCCCGCTGTCCAAGGTCTGCAGGCGTTCGAACGCCGCCAAGATCTCGTCGATCTCGCTTTCCTCCAGGCCGATCACGGCGCGTGCTTCGACCAGCCCGGCCTCGATCGCTTCGGCGAAGTGGCCCATGATCGTGCTCGCCTCGAGCTTGCGCTCAGTCGCGATCTCGGCGGCGGATTTGCCCTGCACGTGCAGCGCCAGCGTCTGGTTGACGGTAACCGACAGCTTGTTGTTGAGCATCGGATGCGGCTTGTGGCCGGTCACGGTCTCGATGATCGCATCGCCGTAGCGCGCGATCTTGCGCGCGCCCAGGCCGTACACGCCCGCCAACGCCGCCGGGCTCGCCGGCCGCTTCGAGGCAATGTCGGCCATCGTCTGATCGTGGAAGATGACGTACGGCGGCACGTTGGCTTCGGCCGCCAGCTTGGTTCGCAGCGTGCGCAATGCGGCGATGATCGGCTGATCGGCTGCCGAGGTTCCCGCGACCTTGCCGGACGACTTGCCCCCTCGTTCACGCTTCTCCTTGCGCTTGCCCTTCTCGCTCGGCACCATCTGCCGCATGCGGAATGGCACCTCGCCGCGCAGCACCGGGCGCGCGCGATCTGTGAGCTTCAGCGTGCCATAACCTTCCTCGTCGCCGACGAGATGACCGCCAGCCACGAGTTGGCGGAACAGCGAGCGCCACCCGCTCGCGTCGAGTTCCGTGCCGATGCCGAACACCTTCAGCTTGTCGTGGCCGTTGCGGATGATGCGGTCGTCTGGCTTGCCCTGAAGGATGTCGACGAGATAGCCGACGCCGAACCGCTCGTCCGAGCGGTAGACAGCGGACAATGCCTTTTGCGCGGGCACCGTGCCGTCGACCGTGACCGGCGGCTCGATGCAGTTGTCGCAATTGCCGCACGGCTCGCCCAGCGTTTCGCCGAAGTAGGCCAGCAGCGCCTGGCGCCGGCAACTCGGCAGCTCGCACAGCCCGATCAGCGCGTCGAGCTTCTGGCGCTGCACCTGCTTGAACGCCTCGCTGCCCTCCGACTGGCCGATCCACTGGCGAAGCTGCATCACGTCCTGCAACGAGTAGGCAAGCCAGGCATTCGCCGCATCGCCATCGCGGCCCGCGCGGCCGGTCTCCTGGTAGTAGGCCTCGATCGTCTTGGGCAGATTGAGATGGGCGACAAAGCGTACATCGGGCTTGTCGATGCCCATGCCGAACGCGATCGTGGCCACCACGATCAGCCCATCGTCCGCCAGAAAGCGCTGCTGCGCGCGGGCGCGAACCTGGGTTTCAAGCCCCGCGTGATAGGCGATCGCGGCGCGGCCCTTGGCGTTGAGGAACGCGGCGGTCTCCTCCACCGACTTGCGCGATAGGCAGTAGACGATGCCGGCGTCCTGGGGATGCTCCGCCTCGATGAACCGCCACAGACGCTCGCGCGCGCCCATGCTGCCCATCTCGGCGATGGTGTAGCGGATGTTGGGGCGGTCGAAGCTCGCGACAAACGTGCGTGCGGAGCCCAGCGCCAGCTCGACGATGATCTCCTCGCGCGTGCGCTCGTCGGCGGTCGCGGTGAGCGCGATGCGCGGCACGTTGGGGAAGCGCTGCGCCAGGATGCTGAGCTGGCGGTATTCGGGGCGAAAGTCATGCCCCCATTGCGAAACGCAGTGGGCTTCGTCGATCGCAAACAGCGCGATCTCGGTGCGGGACAGCAGCGACATCATGCGATCCTGCACGAGACGTTCCGGCGCCACGTAGATCAGATCGAGTGCGCCGGCAAGAAGCTGGCGCTCGACGTCGTCTTGCTCGGAGCGGGAGAGTGCAGAGTTTAGGAACGCCGCCGATACGCCGGCCTGGCGCAACGCGTCGACCTGGTCCTGCATCAGTGCGATCAGCGGCGAGACAACGACGCCCGTACCCGGACGGACAAGTGAGGGTACCTGGTAACACAGCGACTTGCCGCCGCCGGTCGGCATCAGGACGAGCGCATCGCCGCCCTCGATCAACGTGGAGACGATATCGCGCTGATGGGAACGGAAGCTCTTGTAACCGAACACGCGCTCAAGAACAGCGTGGGCCCGCTCCATCGCGTCGCCGTCGATGCCTGCGAGGGTGGCTGAAATGCCGTCGTCCTCGACCGATTTCTTGGCTGCCAGGCCCATGCTCTCAATAATCCTTCGGCCGTCGCCCTACCGGCGATCTGAGGGGCTGCGAGCCCCTCAAACTCCCCGACGTCATGCGAATGTTTGCCTGCGGCATGACGGGCTGGCCCCTGGACCCCGCCCTTGAAGAGTGCGTTCCGAGCGGTCAGCTTTCGACTTCCTATGCGATTCTTGCTAGCGTAGCAGCAACACAACCGCCAAAATCGGTGATCATCGTGCCAACCGCGCCCTTGCGGAGCGATCATACCAGCATTCACAGTGGGTTCATGGCCAAGCGTCTATACGTTGGCCCATGTATCGGGGGATAAGTGCAGATCGCCGTTGTGAGAGCTGGCGGGCTTTCGTTGGGATGACGGCTTCCACCCGATGTGACACAGAATACCCGGAACAACCGGCAGGACGCTTCAGTTCAACCGGGAGAGACCAGGACCAAGCCATGTCTACGCTTCGCACCATCGCCGCCGCCGCCCTAATTCCGGCAACGTTGGCTGTCGGCTTGCTTGCATCCAGTCAGGCGGCCTTCGCTCAGGCCAACTGCGACTGGTATGCCAACACCGCGCTGCAGCAGCAGAAGATCAACGTCGACCGCAAGTGCGGTTTGAAAGGCGAGAGCTGGTCGTTCGCCCGATCGTCGCATATCGCGTGGTGCCTGGGCGTCAGCCCCGATCAGTGGAAGCGGCAGGCGCAGTTCCGTGATCAGGAACTGGCGAAGTGCCAAGCGGGCGCGACGCGCTGAGGTTGCGCCGTCTGAACGTCCTGCTGACGCGGTTCGAGCACGGCGTGGGCCCATCCCGTATGCGGACGTTCTGAGGTGGCCCCGCTTGTTCGGACAGATTTTCCGCTGCGATAAGTGGAGGCTCTGCCGGGGTTAGACTGCCGAGCGGATCGGCAGGATGCAGTGTGGTCCGAAGTATGCCCGATCGGGCGTCATGCCGTCGAGGCTCGAGTGCGG
>CAMDPA010000269.1 GCA_945903565.1 Devosia equisanguinis
ACCTATGAGAAAGGCATCAAGGTCAGCAAAGCCGAGTTGGCGGCGGTCAAGCTTGTCGGCGATGACTTCCATCCCGAATGGAACTATACAATCAGCCCACGCAGACCGGGGAACTCGTAGCGGTTATTCTGCGATCTGTCCTAAGCGCAGCGCGTCATCGCGTTCTCCGCAGTCTGCTTTGTTTTGCGAGTGCCGCAACCCGCAGCAGCCCAGGATGAGGTCGCGGCCTTCTACAAAGGCCGGACCATCACCCTCGTCGTCGGCGCATCGAGCGGCGGCGGCCTCGATCTGTTCGGCAGGCTGGTCGCCCGCCATATCGGTCAGCACATTCCAGGTAATCCCGGTATCGTCGTCACCAACCAGCCAGGCGCTGGCAGCGTCGTCGCGGCAGTGAACCTCTACACGCTCGCGCCCAAGGACGGCACGCAGATGGCGATCGTGCTGCCCGGCGCCTTCACCCAGCAGTTGTTCAATCCCACCATCGGCGGCGGACGGCAGACGTTCGATCCCGCGAAGTTCACGTTCATCGGCAACGGCAATGCCGAAAGCCCGATCTGCGTGATGCGCACCGACAGCCCCGTCAAAACGTTCGCAGACGTGTTCAACCACGAGATCGCGATGGGCACGCCCGGCGGCGGCAGCACCGTGCACGAGCATACGGTCGTCACACGCCAAGTGCTCGGCGCGAAATTCAAGGTCGTGACCGGCTATCCCGGCACCCGCGAGATCGTGCTGGCCGCCCAGCGCGGCGAGGTGCAAGGCATTTGCGGCTTCTCGCTGGCAACCACCAAGCTGCTGCTACCCGGCTCGCTCGACGGCAGCCAGGGCTTCAAGATCGTGGTGCAGAACGGTATTGCCAGCCATCCCGAGCTGAAACAGGCCGGCGTGCCCCTGGCGATCGGCTTCGCCAAATCCGACGACGATCGCCGGTTGCTCGAGCTGTTCTATACGCTGGGCAAGTTCTCGCGCGCCTTCATCATGCCGCCGGGCGTGCCGCAAGACCGCGCGAGCGCGATCCGGGCTGCGTTCATCGCCGCCATTCGCAGCGCACCGTTCCAGGCGGAGGCCGACAAGATGCACGCCGAAGCGGAGCCGCAAACCGGTGCCGAGCTCGAAGCTATGATCGCGAAAATCTATGCCACCCCGCGCAACCTGATCGACCGCGTGCACGCCGCGATGAAGTAGGGCGGCGATGAAGCAGGTCTTGGGCGTCAGTCGCCCCGGCCCATCATGTAGTTGACCATCTTCATGAAGTTCAGCGGGCCGGGGTAGCCGACGATGCGGTCGACCTCGCGGCCATCGCGCATCAAGACGACGGTCGGCGCGATGGTGATCGCGGTGCTGATGCCCATCTTGGTCTCGTCCGAACGGCTGACGTTGACGAACCGCATCGGCGCCTCGCGGCCAAGCGGCGAGGACGTATAGAGCGGCACAATCTGCAGCCGGAAATCCTGGCAATACGTGCAGCCGTCGACTTCGAACACGATCAGCTCGTACGGGCTGATTGCGGCAGCGGGCTTACCCAGATCACTGCGGGCACGCGCCGCGTCGATGGGCAGCACCGCGACAAGGGCGGCAGCAATCAGAACCGGAAGCCTGCGCATCATCGTTACTCGATCTCATGACGGGCCTCGGCTGGCCGGCTGCGGAGCAGCTAGCCGCCGAGCCCGTCGTCACCGTCCGCTGGTGCGAGGTAGCCGCGGCAACCGTTAACGGCGACCAAAGCCCCGCATCGCACCGGGACAGCGCTGATCATGAAGCAAGACCGATGCCAAGCACTTGAATGAGCACCCACATCAGGGCTTCCCGCAGATCACCGCGATCGCCTTGCCCTGGCCGCCCGGAGCAAGCGCGCCGACCCGGCTGAAAGCCTCCGCCAGCTTCTTCTGCTCCTCGTCCATGTGCGGCACAACCATCGCGTGGCGGCATCCAGCCGGCGCGCCGGGCGCCAGGCCGATCGCGTTGGGGCCCGCCGGCTCGAACCAGATGAACATCTGCGGATCGTTGATCTGGAACTGGAAACCCTTGCTCTCGCTCGTCAGGGTGTCGGCCACAATCGGCGTCTTGAACGGCAACGTGAACGTCAGCGTCAGAACCTTCGCCTTCTCAGCGGGTTGTCCTGGATTGCCAGAACCTCCCGAATTGGCGTTGCTACCCGCCGAGGACGCAGTCGAAGCCGGCGCTCGGCCAAACAAGCCGGAGAACCACCCGGAAATCCGCGCCCACAATCCGGGGCGCTGCTGCTGGGATTGCTGTGTCGCCGCAGGCGCGGAGGCGCCGCCCTCTGCAGGCGTCGTCACGGGAGTCGTCACTGGGGCGGCCACCATCTGCGGCCCCGGCGCCTCGTCGACCGAGACCACCTCCATGCCATAGTCCTTGGCGTCGCCGAACACGACGGGCTGCCCGGCCATGGTCGCGGTCGTGAAGAAGTCGAACTCCTTCAGGCCTTCCATGTTGACCTTGGTCAGCTCAGCGAGCTCCGACGCATCGAGCTTGCCGTCCTTGTTCGTATCGAGGCCTTCGACGGCGCTGGTAGTGTACATCTCGTCGAACACCCAGCGATAGCGCAGCCCCGTCAGCGCGCCGTTCTCGAACACCGCGTGGGCCTCGTTCGCCACGAATACGTGCGGATGCGACAAGGCCGGCGCAACCGCCGCCACCGTCAACACAGCACCAACCAAGCCAGTACCGGCAAACGCCACGCTCCGCGACGTCATCGGCGGCATCTTCAAGCGTATCATGCCAAATTCCTCGTTCCGCTGCGCCGGGACGTTCAATATTCCCGCGCGATCTGCCCCCGATCCAGAAGGATGAAATTGGAGCAGCAGCATGGCCGTTCCTGAATATAGGCCGGATTTCGCCGTTGTGCACCCTTCCCGCCATCCCTGTGCTCACGCGCGCCTCGCGGCCGACCCCGCCTTGCGGGCGACACCACACGCTGGCATTGTGCACGCCGCCTGCCCGGTTTCGGGTGGCGCAAAGTAAATCGAGGGGAGGAGCCCAATGATGGCTGGAATGACCCGTACCGCAGCAGCGCTCACGGCAGCCGCAGCAGCAATCGTATTCGCCGACGCCGGAACGAACGGCGCCGAGGCGCAGGCCGCCAAGTGCGCCACGATGCGCAAGATGAGCATCGGCGTCGCCGTCGCCCCGCCCAACGTCGTCCACACCGCCCCCTACACCGCCAAGGCGCTCGGCTACTTCGAGAAGCTCTGCATCGACGCCACCATCGTGCAGTTCGAGGGGGGACAGTCCGCCGCCGCCAATGCCGCCGCGGCCCAGGGCACCGCGATCATCAGCGTGTCGGACGTCGCCGTCGGCCGTGGCGCGAAAGTCCAGCAGATCTGGGGCCTCGCGCCGATCATGCCGCAGGTCTACATGACCGGCCCAGACATCAAGACGGCGGCCGACCTCAAGGGCAAGAAGCTGTCGGCGACCGGCGGCGGCGTCGGTGGTTTCAACTGGCGCATGGGCCGCGAGCTCTTGAAGACCGCCGGCCTCAAGGTCGATGATGCCGTGTTCATCTCCTCCGCGACCGCCGGCCGCCTGCCCGGCCTGATCGCCGGCCAGATCGACGGCGTCGCGCTGCACCCGGAGGACGAATTCCTCGCCAAGAAGCAAAAGCCGACGCTCAATGTGCTCGCCCGTCTCGGACAGGTGCTGCCCAACTACCTGTTCAACGCCTATGGCGCCTCGACCGGCTGGATCGAGCGCGACCGCGCCCTGTTGCGCGACACCGTCGCCGCGATGGTGATGGCCAACCGCGCTCACTTCGAAGGTACCGAGAAGGACAAGGTGCTGAAGGTCATCATGGAGGCGACGCAGAAGCCGCAGGACGCCGTCGAGTTCGCGATCAAGACCCTGACGGAGAACTGCATCTGGTCGGTCAACACCGGCTTCGACAAGAAGCGGATGGAATGGCACACCGCCTACAGCGTCGAGGTCGGCGACATCGAAGCCGACAAGCGCCCGACACCGGAGCAGGTGTCCAACCACGAGCTCGCCGAAGAAGCCGTGAAGGTCGCCGGCGGCCGCAAGACCTACGGTAAGTGCTCGCTCTAAGACTGAGAGGGAGTCAGACCCGCGTCGCTTGCCAGCCTCCGGCAGGACGGGTCTGACCCCACCTAAGCGCCTACGCGGGGTCCGACCCTCGTTTCTTGCCAGCCTTCGGCAGGACGGGTCTGCCCCCTTTTTTGTGCGCGATCTCCCTACCTGCCGCCGGGTACATGACAGAGCGACAAGACTCCCCCGGCAACCTTCGGCTCGGGCTCATGCTCGGGCTCGTCGGCGTGCTGATTTTCGGCATCACGTTGCCGGTGACGCGCATCGCCGTGCTCGAAATGCACCCGCTGTTCATGACGACCGGCCGCGCGCTGATCGCCATCGTGCTCGCGGCCGCGTTCCTAGCCGTCGCCCGTGCACCTTTGCCCCCGCGCGACATGGTGCCGGCGATGCTCGGATTCGGCATGTGCGTGGTGATCGGCTACCCCCTGCTGATGGGCACCGCGATGCAATACGCGCCGGCCTCCCATGGCGGCGTTGTGCTCGCCGTGCAACCGCTGATCACCGCGCTCGCCAGTATGCGCGTGGCGGGCGAGCGGCCGTCACCCGCGTTCTGGGTCTGCAGCCTTGCGGGCACGGCCGCTGCTATCGCCTATGCGGTCCTGTCGAGCGCGGGCACGCTGGAGCTGCACTGGGCTGATCTGCTGCTCGCGGGCGCTACCATCGCCGGCTCCTACGGCTACGCGATGGGCGGGCACCTCACGCACCGGCTGGCGGGCTGGCAGGTCATCTCCTGGACGCTGATCCTGATGGCGCCGCTGATGATCGTGCTGCTGCTGTTCGTAGCCCCCATTCCCGACGTGACGCGCGTGTCCTGGGCCGCATGGGGCGGCCTCGTCTACGTCGGCATGTTCAGCATGTACCTGGGCTTCTTCGCGTGGAACCGCGGCCTCGCGATCGGCGGCATCGCCAAGGTCGGGCAGATGCAGCTCGTGCAGCCATTCGTCACCTTGGCCGCTTCAATGCTACTGCTCGGCGAGAAGATCGGCTGGATGGAGATCGTGTTCAGCGTGCTGGTCGTCGGCCTCGTCGCGGCCGGCAGCCGGATGCGCGTGAGGCGGTAGGCTACTTGGCTGTATCACGTTCCGCCGGGATAGCTGTCGTAAACTCGCTACGCGAACAGGGTTGCCACCCTGTACCCGCTTGGGGGACGTGTCCCCCCCCCTTTTTGCGCATAAGAGAGGGTGGGTCTGGGAGGTCTCCTCCCAGCCGGGTGCCTCCAAGCTTTGCTTGGCTCCGCCAAGACGGCAGGAACCCTGCTCGCGTAGCGAATAATCCGGGCCGCAAACGCGATACTCGTCTGGGTCTCGCCCATCGCAGGGTTGCCGTCCACCGCAGCGTTCCGTTATCTGGCGGCACACAACACGCGAGGGCGAACGTGAGCGAGACCGAAGACGTCATCATCCGCCGTGAAGGGCGCGCCGGGCGCATCACGCTGAACCGGCCGAAGGCGCTCAATGCGCTGTCGTATCCGATGGTCGCGCCGATGTTCAACGCACTGACCGCGTGGGCGACCGATCCCGCCGTCGCGTTGGTGATCCTCGATGGCGCGGGGGATCGAGGCCTGTGCGCGGGCGGCGACGTCGTCTCGCTCTATCATTCGCACAAGGATGGCCTGGGCCTTGCCCGCAGCTTCTGGGGCGAGGAGTACCTGCTGAACGCGCTGATCGGGCGCTATCCCAAACCGTTCGTCGCGATCCAGGACGGCATCGTGATGGGCGGCGGCATCGGCCTCTCCGGCCACGCCAGCCATCGTATCGTCACCGAACGCTCGATGCTCGCGATGCCGGAGACCGCCATCGGGCTGATCCCCGACGTCGGCGGCACGTGGCTGCTGTCGCACTCACCGGGCGAGCTTGGCGTCTATCTCGGCCTCACCGGCCAGCGCATGAACGCGGGCGATGCACTTTACGCCGGCTTTGCCGATACCTGCATCGCATCGAGCGGATTAGCCGAGTTGGTGCACACACTCGCCAACACCAACGATCCCGTCTCGGTCGCGATCGCGCAGCGCGCCGTGGCGCCGCCGCCGACGCCGCTGGCCGACAACCGCGAAGCGATCGACGCCGCGTTCAAGGGCGACAGCGTCGAGGCGATGTTGGCCGCGCTTTCTGCGATGCCGGGCGAGTTCGCGGCCAAGGCGCTGAAGTCGATGGCCTCGCATTCGCCGCTCGCGATGAAGACAACGCTCGCCGCCATCCGCCGCGCGAAGACATTGCCATCGCTGGAGCGCGCGTTGGAAGTCGAGTACCGCCTCTGCCTGCGCCTGTTCGAACGCGGCGAGTTCACCGAGGGCATCCGCGCGCTGTTGGTCGACAAGGACCGCAAGCCCGCCTGGAACCCGCCAAAGCTGGAGGATGTTGGCACGGTCATGGTCGACGCGCTGTTCGCGCCGCTGCCGGACGGCGGGGACTTGAAGGGTTTGACGCCATGACCTGGCTGCGGCCCGTGACGCTTTCCAGCCCGCACTACAATCTTGTGCCGCTCGCGCAAAGCCATCACGACGATCTCGTCGAGGCCGTGAACGACGGCGAACTGTGGAAGCTGTGGTACACGTCCATTCCCGAGCCGCGGGCGTTAGGCGCCGACATCGAAAAGCGTCTGCAATTGCAAGCCGGCGGGACGATGCTGCCGTTCGCCGTGATCCAGAATTCGACAGGCAAGGCCGTGGGTATGACAACCTACCTGCATGCCGACGCCACCAATCGCCGGCTCGAGATCGGCGCAACTTGGTATCGCCGGAGCCTGCAGCGCACGGGGCTCAACAGCCAGTGCAAGGTCCTGCTGCTCTCGCACGCATTTGAATCGCTGGATTGCATCGCGGTCGAGTTCCGCACGCACTTTTTCAACCACCAGAGCCGCCGTGCAATTGAACGTCTGGGGGCCAAACTCGACGGCATCCTGCGCTGCCATCAGATCGCGTCGAACGGCACGCTGCGGGACACCTGCGTCTACAGCATCCTCGCGACCGAATGGCCGGTCGTGAAGGCCAACCTCACGTGGCAGATGGGCAGGGCGCGGGATGGCGAGACCATGTCGTAACGTCAGTGCCGCCGTCTATGGCAGGCAAAACATAAATAGGGACAGTTATATTGAAGCTGCCCGTATTCACGAGTGGGCTGTGCAAGAGCCACCAGCCCCGCACCAGCTTAGAAGAATTCGCGCCGAGGGCGCGGGAGAGGCCAGCCTCGCGCTCCGCTGGCGGGACGCCCGCCAGGCCACCCATCCATTTTCGGCACGAGTTGGTGCGATTTGTTAAAAGGCTAACATGCACAACGATGTCCATAAACACCGATCAACTTGGTCACAAGAGACGGCTCCACAATTTCGGACGGTGCGATGAGTGGAATCTCTGCCTGACAGCGCGCACGGTTGTGCGTGCGAATCAGGAGCCAGAATGACGAAGCGAACACGCCGGAACCACTCACCGGACTTCAAGGCCAAAGTGGCCCTTGC
>CAMDPA010000270.1 GCA_945903565.1 Devosia equisanguinis
CGAGCAGACGCGCAGCTTCCCGTCTGCTCTCTCCTTCCTCGACGAGCGCGACGGCCCGCACCCTGAGATCTTTCGAGTATCCCTTCGCCATCGCGATCCCCGCCGTTGCTGCCGGTGGAATCCGAATCTGATTTGCGCGTCCGAGGGACTCCCCTGTAACTGTTTTGATTCACATCAAGTGGAAAGCGCTCTAGCGTTCAGAGGAATAGATAATGCAGGGCTAGAACTATGTTGCGTACACGTGAAATAGCCGACGCATCGCGGCACGAAGCAAAGCAGAAAACGAGTCGCACCGATTGGGCGCATCTCGACCTGCTGACGGCTTCGTTGCTCCAGCAAGTGCGCCTCGCCGTCGTCTATGGCGGCGACAAGGCGACCGATAGCGCCGTGCTCAAGCAGACGCGCAATCCCCGCTCCTGGAAAAGCTATCAGTCCGTGGCGCAAAACATCGCCGACGCAATGGGCCGGCTTGGAGCTCGCAATGTCGTGCTCATCCCCGATGACATGCGCCTGGCCAGCCGCCTCAAGGACGAGCGCATCCATATGGCATGGCTCAACACCGGCGGCGTACAAGGCCGCAGTTCGATCGGCCACGCCGCCAGCCAGCTCGAGATGCTCGGCATACCCTACGTCGGCCACGATCCGCTGACAGCCGCCGTCCTCGACAACAAGTTCTTCTTCAAGCGCCAGCTCTTGGCAATCGGCATTCCGACCGCGCCCTTCATCGTCTGGCATCCCGTGAGCTGCCCGATGGACCCGGTGCGTCATCGTCAGTTCGCGCGCTTCTTCCGGGATTGGAACGGCGGGTTCATCGTTAAGCCGGTCACCGGGCGCGCCTCGCTGCACGTGCACCACGTCGAGAACGCCTCCGACCTCGCCGATGTCGCCATGGCGGTGTTCGATATCACCCGGAACGACGTGCTGATCGAGGCCTATATCCCCGGCCGCGAGTACTGCGTCGCGGTCGCCGGTCCGGTCGTCTCGCGCGCGGGCAAGATGGAGCGCCTTCCCGGCCCCTTCACGTTCGCCGGCGTCGAGCGCGTGCTCGGCCAGAACGAGCGTGTCTTCACCTCGATGGACGTCACGCCGATCACCAAAGAGCGCGTTCGTCCCCTCGATCCTAAAGTCGACGCGTTCGTACTCGACGCACTCGATGATCTCGGTGCGACTCTGTACAAAGAGATGCCGCTCAAGACCCTGGTCCGGCTCGACGTCCGCGCCGACCACGCCGGCAAGCTTTTCGTGCTCGAGGCCAACCCCAAGCCCGACCTGAAGGCGCCCGACGCCACCGCGACGAGCCTGATCTGTGAAGGCCTCGACCGGTTCTCGATGACCTACGACGACCTCATCCTCTCGATCTTCGCCAACCGGGCAGCCGAGCTGCTCGAAGACGGCGGCAGCATCACCGAGAGCCTCGATCAACTCTTGAACCGCTGAATCAGGGCAAGGAAACCGCCGCCGTGACTGACAGCAAGACGATCGCTCAACGCCTCACCGACGCCGTGACCATGCTCCTGGTTTCCGGCATCTGCCTCATGCTGCTCCTGTTCGTCGGGCACGGCACGGTGACCCGCACCTACGAGCAGCTCGTGATCGACAAGCTCGTGGCCCAAGGCCAGCTCGTGCAGAGCTCGATCGAGGCCTACGTTCGCCCCGGCCTGCCGCTGAGCCAGTACATCGGCTTCCAGCAGATCGCCACGCCGATGGTGAAGGCCGACGACCTCCTCGACACGATGACCGTCTATCATCGCGAGGGTGAAACCGTGTTCTCCTCGGGCGACACGACGATCCGCGCCCTGCCGCCGACCGACGAGCGCGTACTCGCCAACGATGCGGCGACCATGCGCATGAACGAGCGCTATCTGCAGGTCGTGCTGCCGCTGCGCAACAAGTTCGAGCGCGTTGGCGACCTCGTCCTCACCGCCGACCGGAAAAGCATTACCGCCAAGGTCAACGGCGCCTTCCACTGGGTCGTCGGCCTGGCGCTGATCGCGTGTCTCGCCTTCACCCTTGTGGTGTTCGCGACCTGGGGAGTTTCTGACAGCCAGCGCAAGAAGCGGGTGATCGTGGCATTCACGACCGCCTATCTCTGCGTTGCCGCCGGCGTCGCCTTCACAATGATCTCCGTCTTCTCCGACGGCGCCCAATCGAAGGGTCGAGCGCTCGCCGACTCGCTCGGCCAGCGCCTCGACGACGTCGTCAATTTCGGCCTCCAGTTCGAGCAGATCGAAGGCCTGGACGAGGCTGTCAACGAGTATCGCCGGCTCAACTCGGACATCAACGCCGCCGGCATCACGGTCAACAACCGCGTCGTCGTGCACACCGATCCGGCCCAGATCGGCCGCTACTGGTGGAGCGATCCCGCCAACCACGAGTATCGCGCCGACCTGACACCGGCCAATCATCCCCGTGCGACCCAGGTCGTCGTGGCGGTGCCCAAGGCGATCGTCTACTGGCAAGTGCTGCGCAACGTGAAGAACTTCGCGGCCTTGTTCGTCGCGTCGGGCCTGTTCGCCTTCCTGTTCTTGCAGGTCGCCCAGGCCATGCAGCAGGCAAGACGCGCCGCCGGCAGCAATGCGGGCGACTGGCGCAACATCGCCGCGCTCGATCTCGTCAAGCCGATCTTCTTCCTGGCGGTGTTCGTGGATCACCTGAGCTACGCCTTCCTGCCGCAGTTCGTAAGCGAGATCGCGCTCAAGGAAGGCATGCCGGCGAACTATGTCGCGCTGCCCTTCATGGCCTACTACTTCTGCTTCGCACTCGCATTGATGCCCGCCGGCCGCTACGAGCTCAAGTTTGGCTCGCGCTCACTGATCCTCACCGGACTGGCCTTGTCCGTGATCAGCATGGTGCTCGTCACATCTGCCAGCTCGTTCTCGCTGATTGTGCTGGCCCGCGTCGTTGCTGGTATCGGGCAGGGCATGCTGTTCATCGGTATCCAAACCTACGTCTTGCAGAAATCCACCCGCGAGCACCGCACCAAGGCCAACACCATCATTGTGTTCGGCTACCAGGCCGGCATGATCTCGGGCATGGCGATCGGTTCGCTGCTCGTCGGGCAGATCGCTCCGATCGGCGTCTTTATGCTGGGTGCACTCCTGGGCGCGCTGATTGTCGTCTACGCCCACGCCGTGCTGCCGGTCGAACAGATGGCGAAGAATTCAACCCCTGCGATCCACAGCTCGAGCCAGATCTGGCGCGAGATCGGCTGGATGCTGCGCGATCAGAAGTTCTGCCTGACGATCCTGCTCGTCGGCATTCCGGCCAAGGCGGTGCTCACCGGCGTCGTTCTGTTCGCGATGCCGCTGCTGCTTCATGCAAAGGGATTTGCACAGGAAGATATCGGTCAGATCACGATGATCTATGCCGCTTGCGTGATCTTCTCCAGTGCCTATGCCGCACAACTCGCCGACCAGACCGCCAACACGCGCAACATCCTGGTTTGGGGCACATTGCTGACCGCCGCGGGCTTGGCGACTGTATCGGCATCAGGCATCGAATGGCTCGCCAGCGGCCCCCATGCTTATGCCATGACGGCCACTCTTGTCGTCGCCGGTATCGCCATGGTCGGCATCGCTCATGGCTTCATCAACGCCCCGGTCGTCACCCATGTCACCGAAACGGCCGTCGCAGGCCGTGTCGGACCGGGCTCGGTCGGCGCTGCCTACCGGTTCCTCGAACGCGCCGGACACACGCTCGGCCCGATTCTGATGGGGCAGTTGTTCCTCCAGTTCGGCGCTTCACCCGTTGCGTTCGCTTGGGCCGGCCTCACCGTCCTCATTCTTGGTGTCCTGTTTCTCATTACTTCGCGGGAGGAAAAGTCCTCCCATGGTGCTCGCGAGGAATTCGCATGATGTTCTCAGCCACTCGTATTCGCTCGAGGAGCTCGCTGCTTGCGGGCTGCCTCGCACTGGTCCTCGCCCTGGCCGCGCCGGTAGCCCCCGCGCACGCCATGGTGACCTTCACCGACTGGTTCAAGCTCGGCTCGACATCGCTGAAGGATTGGGACGTCATACCCACGCCCGACAATCCCAATTCGCTGCGCATCAAGCCCAAGCGCTTCCTGTCCTCGCAGCCATTGCGCAGGATCCTGGTGCTCTATCCGCGCAGGTCGTCGGCCTACGACACCGCGATGACCACGTTCGTCAACGTCGTGATGGACAAGCGCATCAACGCCGATTTCACGGTCATCAACTTCCAGACAGACGACCTTCGCGGCAAAGCCGCGCTCGAGTACGCCGAAAACAGCAACTTCGACCTCGTCTTGTCGATGGGCTCTGAATCGACGGCCTGGCTGTGGTCGCACTACCGCGGCGGCAAGCTGCCGGTTGTCACCGTCTGCTCGAAGGACCCCGTACTCCTCGGCCAGTCCCCCGGCTACGATCAGGGCTCGGGCACCAACTTCGCGTTCACCTCCTTGAACATGCCGATCGACGCGCAGATGTCGTACGTCCTTCGACTGCGGCCCAACCTCAAGAACCTCGCCATTCTCGTTGACGCCAACAACGTCAGCGCCGTGCAGACCCAGGCCGTTCCCGCCAAGGAATTCCTGCGCGCTCGCGGCGTGCGCGTCCTCGACGTCGCCGTGAAGAACCCCGCCAAGGTGAAGGAAGAGCTGGCCGCCCAGGTCCGCGATGCCGTCAACGCGATGCGCAAGAACGACATGGACCTGTCCAACAGCCTGTTCTGGATCACCGGCAGCACCATTCTGTTCAGCGAGATCGCCACGATCAATCAGCACTCGTTCCGCGTTCCCGTGTTGAGCACGGTGACCGACGTCGTGACGGAAGGTGAGGAAAGCGCCGTCCTTTCCGTCGGCATCAGCTTCGAGAGCAACGCGCACCAGGCCGCCATCTATGCCGCCGACGTGCTCGATGCCCGCCGCAAGGTTGCCGCACTTCCGGTCGGTGTCGTGTCGCCTCCCGACGTCGCCATCAGCTTCCGCAAGGCACGTGAGATCGGCATGAAGATCCCCTTCTCGTTGTTCGAGAGCGCAACCACGATTTACGACAACGACGGCAAGCTCGTGCGTTCCGGCGGCGCAACGCCGTTGGCACAATAGGCACGTGGATTTGCATTTCTCCATTCAGCTCGCGAAGAGCCGGTCGAATTTGGTATGTAGGGAGGGCGTGCAGTGACGAATACGAGCGGTACGCCGGTCAACGGTATGCACCCTCTTGCCAAGGCTCGCAGTTTGGCGCGCCAGCTCATCGGTTCATTCGGCCGAACGCTCATCGATGCCGGCCAACGCCTGGCAGGCCCCAACGGTACGGACAAAGCCAAAGCAATCGCGACGCGCACGAGCGGCAACACGATCCGGTCCATCGGCAAGGACGACTCCGAAACCGGCAGCGACCGGTTCGCCTCCCTCACCTCGATGATCCCCGGCGTCGTCTACCAGCGCATCGTCAAGCCGGACGGCGACATCCGCTACACCTACATCAGCGAAGGCGCCCAGGAGATGTTCGGCGTCTCCGCCGACGAGATCCTGAAAGATCCCGAAGCGCTCTTCAAAACCTACAGCGACGACTACAAGGCGCACTTCCGCCAGCGCCTGGTGGCGGCCTCCAAGACGCTTACCAAGTGGGACGTGGAAGCCTCCATCGTCACCCGCGACGGGCGCATCAAGTACACCCACGCCATCGCCACGCCGGAGGCTCTGCCTGATGGCTCGGTGCTGTGGACCGGCCTCATCCTCGATGCCACCCGCGCCAAGCTGGTCGAGGAAGAACTGAAGGCCGCCAACCGCTCGGTGGAAGCGGCCAACCTCGCCAAATCGATGTTCCTCGCCAACATGAGCCACGAGATCAGAACGCCCATGAACGGCGTGCTCGGCATGGCCGACCTGTTGTTCAAGACCGATCTCAGCAAGCGCCAGGATCGCCTGCTCACGACGCTCAAGCATTCCGCCAAGACGCTGTTGGCGATCATCAACGACGTGCTCGACATCTCGCGCATCGAGGCCGGCCGCTTCGAGCTGGAGAAGGAAGCCTTCGAACTCCACGGCTGCCTCGAGGATGTGATCGAGCTGTGCGCCACCTCCGCCTACCAGAAAGGGCTCGAGCTCAATCTGATCGTCGACGGTGAGCTGCCCGCGCTCGTCAACGGCGACGCGGGACGGTTGCGGCAGGTGCTCGTCAACCTGATCGGCAACGCCATCAAGTTCACCGAAACCGGCGAAGCCCGCATCCGCGTGACGTGCACCGCGCCGTCGGGCGATCGCGCCAAGGTCACCTTCGAGGTCATCGACACCGGCATCGGCATTGCCCCCGAAGCCAAGCAAAGATTGTTCGCGCCGTTCTCGCAGGCCGACACATCCATCAGCCGTCGCTTCGGCGGCACCGGCCTCGGCCTGGCCATCACGCGCCATCTGGTGCAGTTGATGGGCGGCGCCATCGAGCTCGAGAGCGACGTCGGCAAAGGCACCAAGGTATCGTTCGCGATCCCATTCGAGAATGTTGTCTGGGCCGCCGGCACGAGCGCCAACGATAGCCTGCCGCTGTCCGGCCGGCGCGTCCTGATCCTGGATGATCGCGAAAGCGTTCGCACCGCGATCCATTCGCAACTTGCTGATACCGGCGCGCAGATCGAACGTGCCACAAGCGAAAACGAAGCCTTGCGGATGCTGCGTGAAGCAGCCGGCAGCGACGCCCCGTTCGCGGTCGCCATCATCGATCGCGTCCGCCCCAACTTCGACAGTCTTGATTTCTGCCGGACCCTCAACAAGGATCGGCGGTTCGCGGCAACCTCCGTCATTTCGATCGTATCCATCAACTGGCGGCCAGAAACAGAAACGCCAGCCGACGGCGCGAGACCCTTCATCACGCTATCGAAGCCGGTGCGGCGCACCGACCTGATCAATGCCGTTGCAAGCTCGATCGCCAACGAAACCATGCGGATGCTGTGCGCCCCCGCGATCAGCGCGCAACACACCATCGAAGTCGCAACCGTTCCCCACCTCGGCATGCGTGTGCTGCTGGCTGAAGACAACCCCGTCAACCAGGAGGTTGCCCGCGAGTACCTGTCGATGTTCGGCTGCGATGTCGTCATGGCAGAAAATGGCGTGGAGGCCATCGAGAAGCTCGACGGCGCGGAATTCGACATCGTCCTCATGGATTGTCAGATGCCGGAGCTGGACGGCCTGTCCGCTACCCGTCGTATCCGCGAAATCGAAAAGGAAAGCGGTCGCGCTGCGATCACCATCGTCGCCGTCACCGCCAACGCCTTCGAAAGCGACCGTACCGCAGCCATGGCTGCCGGCATGAACGACTATCTCACCAAGCCCTTCACCGAGCACGACCTCGGCGAGATGCTGGCGAAATGGAAGGGCAATCGGGGCCAACGCGCCGCAGCATAGCGCTACCCGAAAAGCAACCGGCGCGCACCTCCAAGGCAGGGCAATCGCTCGAGAAAGGGGCTTGCGGAGAGAGAAAGGGGATTCACAAGAGGTGAGTCGGTGTGATTGATGGGCTTCCATCCGAATCGGATGGAGA